>DATKFK010001124.1:0-4653 GCA_035544375.1 Thermoanaerobaculia bacterium | reverse complement strand
GCCGCGGCCGGCGGTGCAGAGCCTGCGCGGCGCCATGCGCGCCGTCACGCTGCCGGCCGAGACCGCGCACCTGGCCCTGGCCTTTGGCCGCACCGCCCAGGCCACGCTGTTCATGACCCTGATCACCGCCTGGGCGGCACTGCTCTGCCGCTACAGCGGCCAGTCCGAGGTGATGATCGGTTTCCCGATCGCCAACCGCAACCGCGCCGAGACCGAGGGCCTCGTCGGCTTCTTCGTCAACACCCTGGTGCTGCGTGCCGGCTTCGCCGGCAACCCCGGCTTCGGCCAGGTGCTGGAACGGATCCGGCAAGCGACCCTGGGCGCCTACGTCCATCAGGACCTGCCGTTCGAGAAGCTGGTCGAGCTGCTGCGGCCGCAGCGCCGGCTGGACGTGAGCCCGATCATCCAGGTGCTTTTCGCGCTCCAGAACCTGCCCGCCGCCGGGCTCGACCTGCCCGGCCTCGTCTTGACGCCGCAGGCGCTGGCCACCGGCACCGCCAAATTCGAGCTGACGCTCGGCTTCCAGGAAAACGGCGCGCAGATCGTGGGGAGCCTCGAGTACAACGCCGACCTGTTCGACGGCGCCACGGCCACCCGCCTCTCTGAGCACTATCTGCGGCTGCTCGGCAATGCCCTGGTGACGCCGGAGCGGGAGCTCGCCGAGCTGCCCCTGCTCGCGGCGGCCGAGCGGCAGCAGCTGACCGTGGAATGGGCGCTGCTGGACGGCCTCGCCGCGCGTGCCGGACGGCGCGCGGCGGCGGGAGCGCGCAGGCAGCCGGCGCGGTCGTCCGGCAAGCCCGGGAGACGGATCTACGTCCTCGATCGCCACCGCCAGCTGGCGCCGATCGGCGTCCACGGGGAGATCTTCACGACCGGCGATCCGCCCCGTGGCCGCCGCCGCCGTACGGCACCAGGCGCCGAGCGGCTCCTCCCGGACGCCTGGGGGGAACAGCCGGGCTCCCTGCTGGTGTCCAGCGGCCTCACCGGTCGCCGCCTGGCGGACGGCCGCCTGCACGTCTTGCCCGGCGGCACGCCGGGGTCCCGGGACCGCGGCAGCCGCCGCGTGGCGCTGGCGATCGAGGCCGCCCTGGCACCCGCCCAGCCGCGACTCGAACCCGGTGGCTACGCGGCGCCGCGCACCGAGCTCGAAGACCGCATCGCGGCGATCTGGCGCTCCCAGCTGCAGCTCGATGCCGTCTCGGTCAACGACAACTTCTTCGACCTCGGTGGACATTCGCTGCTGCTGGCGCGCGTCCACGCCCGCCTCGAGGAAGAGCTGGGCGTGCAGATACCGATGATCGACCTTTTCCATCACCCCACCATCGCCGCGCTCGCTCGGCACCTGGGCACGCGGGAGGAGACGCCGGCCTTCACCCACAGCCGCGAGCGCGCCGCGCGGCGGCAGCAGGCGCTCGTGCGGCGCGCTCCCGCCGGCCGCGGTCGGACCGGGGAGCAGCGATGAGCGCGGCGGCGACGCGGCCGCTTGCCGCCGACCGCGATGTCGCCGTGGTGGGCATGGCCGGCCGCTTTCCCGGCGCGCGCAACGTCGACGAGCTGTGGCGCATCCTCGCCGACGGCGTCGAGGCGATCACCTTCTGGAGTCGCGAACAGCTGGCCGCGGCCGGCCTCGGTGCCGAGGCGCTGGACTCGCCGCGCTACGTCCGCGCCCGCGGCGTGCTCGACGGCGCCGAGCTATTCGACGCCGCGTTCTTCGGGCTGCTGCCCCGCGAGGCGGAGGTGATGGACCCCCAGCAGCGGGTCCTCCTCGAGTGCGCATGGGAGACCCTGGAGGACGCCGGCTGCGATCCCCGCCGCTTTCCCGGACTGATCGGCGTCTTTGCCGGCGCCGGCGCCAACACCTACGCCTGGCACAACCTGGCCGGCAACCCCGAGATCGTGGCGGCGCTCGGCAGCCTCCAAGCGGCGCTTGGCAACGAGCGGGACTTCCTCGCCACCAACATCTCCTACCGCCTCGACCTGCGCGGACCGAGCTTCACCGTGCAGAGCGCCTGCTCGACCTCGCTGGTCGCCGTTCACCTCGCCATGCAGAGCCTGCTCGGCTATGAATGCGACCTGGCGCTCGCCGGCGGCGTCACCATCCTCGTGCCGCAGCTCACCGGCTACTGGCACCAGGAGGGCGGCATCCTGTCGCCGGACGGGCACTGCCGCGCTTACGACGCGGCGGCGGCGGGAACCGTCGGCGGCAGCGGCGCGGGCCTGGTGGCGCTCAAGCGGCTCGGCGACGCCCTGGCGGCGGGCGACACGGTGCGCGCCGTCCTGCGCGGCTCGGCGGTGAACAACGACGGCGCGCAGAAAGTCGGGTTCACCGCTCCCAGCGTCGACGGGCAGGCCGAGGTGATCGCGGCAGCCTTGGCGATGGCGGGCGTGGACGCGCGCGACCTCTCCTATGTCGAAGGCCACGGCACCGGCACACCACTCGGCGATCCGATCGAGCTCCGCGCTCTGACCCGCGTCTTCCGCGCCGCCACCGGCGACCGTAACTTCTGTGCTCTCGGGTCGGTGAAGACCAACCTGGGGCATCTCGACGCCGCGGCCGGCATCGCCGGCTTGATCAAGACGGTGCTCGCGCTGGAGCACCGCACGCTGCCTCCCAGCCTCCACTACCGCCGCCCCAACCCGCGCGCCGAGCTCGCCGACAGCCCGTTTTACGTCAACGCCGAGACCTACCCATGGGTCCCCGACAGGCTGCCGCGCCGCGCCGCGATCAGCGCCTTCGGCATTGGCGGCACGAACGCTCACCTGGTGCTGGAGGAGGCACCGGAGCCAGCGGCCGCGACGCCCGGCCGCCCGTGTCAGCTGCTGCCGCTATCAGCGCGTAGCGTGCCTGCCCTCGAGCAGGCGACTGCCGCCCTCGCCCAGCACCTGGGCCGTGAGGCCGGACTCTCTGCTGCCGCCTTCGCCGACGTCGCCTACACCTTGCAGGCCGGCCGGCGGGGCTTCGAGCATCGCCGCTTCACGGTTGCCACCGACCCGACCGCGGCGGCGGCGGCGCTGTGCGGGCACGGCGAGGTGGCCGTGGCCTCCGGACGTGCCGAGCTGCGCGAGCGGCCGCTGGTCTTCCTCTTCCCCGGGCAGGGCACGCAACGGGCTGGCATGGCCGCCGGGCTCTACCGCCACGAGCCCGAGTTCCGCGCCGACGTCGACCAGTGCGCCG
Organism: Thermoanaerobaculia bacterium; assembly: GCA_035544375.1. GTDB lineage: Bacteria > Acidobacteriota > Thermoanaerobaculia > Multivoradales > UBA5704 > JASLEW01. Next base: position 1,478 of record DATKFK010001124.1, on the reverse strand, counting down.
AGCTGTTGCTACCTGCCCTGGGCCTCGACCTGCGGCAGGAGATGTTCGGTGCCGCGGGCGCGGGCGCCACCGCCGATCGGGAGGAGCGCCTGCGGCAGACCGCGCTTGCCCAGCCGGCGCTGTTCACGATCGAGTACAGCCTGGCGCGCCTGTGGATGCGCTGGGGGTTGCGGCCGGCGGCGATGCTCGGCCACAGCCTGGGAGAGCTGGTGGCGGCCTGCCTGGCCGGGGTGATGGCGCTCCCGGAGGCCCTCGGTCTGGTCGCCGTTCGCGGCCAGCTGCTGCAGGAGCTGCCGCCCGGGGCCATGCTCAGCGTCGAGCTGCCGCAGAGGGAGGTCGAGGCGCTGCTCGGCGAGGGGTTGTCGCTCGCCGCCATCAATGCGCCGTGCTCTGCCGTGCTGTCGGGCGAGCCGGCGGCGGTCGCCGAGGCGGAGGCGGAGCTGGCCAGGCGCGCGGTGCGCTGCCGCCGCCTGCGCACCTCGCATGCCTTCCACTCGCGGTGGCTCGACCCCGTGCTTGAGCGCTTCGCCGCGGCGGTTGCCAAGCTCACCCTGCGGCGGCCCGCGATCCCCTTCCTCTCCAACGTCAGCGGCAGCTGGATCTCCGATGCCGAGGCGACCGCGGCCGCCTACTGGGTGCGCCAGCTGCGGCAGACCGTGTGCTTCGGGGCCGGCGCCGCCGAGCTGCTCGGCAACCCGTATCACGTCTTCCTCGAAGTGGGACCGGGTACGGCGCTGCGCACCCTGGTGCTCGCACAGCCCGCCGCGGCCGGGCGCACGGTCCTCGCCTCGCTGCCGGGCGGGGCGACCGCGGCAAGCGCCGAGGAGGGCGACCTGCCGGCCCTCTACCAGGCGCTCGGCCGGCTGTGGCTGGGCGGTTTCGAGGTGGACTGGGACGCGGTGCACGCCGGCGAGCGCCGCCGCCGGGTCCGGCTGCCGACCTACCCTTTCGAGCGCCGGCGGTACTGGATCGAGCCGCGCGCCACGCCATCACCAGCGGGGTCCACCGGCGTGGGAGAGCAGCCTGCGCCGGCGACGCCGGCGCCGGTCGGGAGCGCGTCTGACGCTCTGCTCGGGGCGGCGGCGGCTTCACCCCCGGCCGTCCGGCCGCCGCTCCCGACCCCGTACGTGCCGCCGGCCGACGCTCGCGAGCAGGAGCTGACGGCGCTCTGGGAGGAGCTGCTGGGCGTCGCCGGCATCGGCGTTGCCGACGACTTCTTCGATCTCGGCGGTCATTCGCTGTTGGCGATCGCCATCCTGGAGCAGATCGAGCGTCGCTTCGGTGCCGTGTTGCCGGCGAGCATCCTGGCCGGCGGCACCACCATTCGCGGATTGGCGCGTCAGCTCGCTGCGGCGGCGGCAGGGCCCACGAACGGTCCGCGGCCGCTGCGCGTCGTGCTGCAGGCCGGGGGAGCGGCGCCGCCGCTCTGGTGGATCCATCCCATCGGCGGCAGCGCACTCTGCTATCGCCACCTCGTC
>DATKFK010001123.1:0-3233 GCA_035544375.1 Thermoanaerobaculia bacterium | reverse complement strand
CGACGGCCAGGACCGGCGCGGCCGGGCTGGGCAGGGTCGGCGGGTTCCGGTACCTGATGGAGCGCGGGGCCTACTTCACCGACGCTCACCACGACCACTACCCGCTGTTCACCGGCCCCGGGCACGCCGTGCTGCTGACCGGGGCGCTGCCCTACAAATCGGGGATCGTGGGCAACGGCTGGTACGACCGCGGGCTGGGGCGCCGGCGCTATTGCGTGGAAGACGAGGCCAGCCCCCTGGTCGGGACGGCACCCGGCGGCGCGGCATCCGGCGGCGCGGCATCCGGTGGCGCGGCATCCGGTGGCGCGGCACCCGGTGGCGCGGCGACGCCTGGCGGCAGCGTGGCAACCGCCGGCGCCATCGGCGGGCCGGCCGCGGGGGCAGGCGCCGGCGGCATGGGCGCTGCGCCCGGCGGTCCGGGGCGGCCGGGCATCTCGCCGGCAACGCTGCGGGTGGACACGGTGGGCGACGAGCTCAAGATGGCGACCGGCGGCCGCGCCAGGGCCTGGGGGCTGGCGCTCAAGGACCGTGCGGCGGTGCTGATGGCCGGAAGGCTGGCCGACGGCGCCCTGTGGTTCGACGACGAGACCGGCGCCTGGATCAGCAGCCGGTACTACTTCCCAGCGGGCGCGCTGCCGGCCTGGGTCACGGCCTGGAACGCGCAACGTCGCGTCGATGCCTATTTCGGCAAAGAGTGGACCCTATCGGTGCCGCGATCGGCACTCGCGCGACTGTGGACGCCGGGCAGCCGCTGGGCGACGGACCCGTCGGCCCTCGGCACCGGCTTCCCGCACGTGATCACCGGCGGCGGCACGCGGCCCGGCAAGGACTTCTACAACGCCTTCGCCACCACGCCGTTCGGCAACGACTACACGCTCGACACGGCGCGTGAGCTGATCCGGCGCGAGGGGCTGGGGCAGCGCGATGTCCTCGAGGCGCCCGACGTGCTGGCGATCAACCTCTCGAGCAACGACTACCTGGGCCACGCCTTCGGGCCCGACAGCCCCGAGGTGCTCGACGCCGCCGTGCGCACCGACCGCCAGCTCGCCGGTTTCTTTGCGTTCCTGGACCAGGCCGTGCCGGGCGGCCTCGGGCGCGTGCTGCTGGCGGTGACCGCCGATCACGGCGTCGCGCCCATCCCCGGCGCGGCGCGGGAGGCGAAGCTTCCTGCCGGCGCCTTCGACGAGGCGGCGATCGAGGGGGCCGCGCAGCGGGCGCTCGCCGCGGCGTTCGGTCCCGGCAAGTGGGTCACGGCGCTGGTCGAAGCCAATCTCTATCTCGACCTCGCCGCTCTCGACGCCCACCAGGTCAAGCGCGCCGCCGCCGAGGAGGTCGCCGCCGCCGCCGTCGCCGGCCTGCCGGGCATCTACGCGGCGTACGGCCGCGCCGCCATCCTCGAGGGGCGCCTGCCGCCCACCGACATCGCCCGCAGGGTCGCGCGCAGCTTCCATCCCAAGGTGAGCGGCGACGTGGTGCTGGTGAGCGAGCCCTTCTGGGTCCCCGGCAAGCTCAGCGGCACCACCCACGGCAGCCCCTACGCCTACGACACCCAGGTGCCCCTGCTGCTGGCCGGCCCGGGGGTGCGTCCCGGCCGTTACGCCGGCCGCGTCTCGACCCTGGACCTGGCCCCGACGCTGGCCGACCTGCTGGGAGTCCTGCAGCCCGCCGGCTGCGAGGGCCGGGTGCTCTCCGAGGCCGAGGCGCCCGGCAAGCGAGGGCCGCACCAACTCGTGCAGCATTAGGTCAGGGCTATCGCAAGGGGTCGGCCCGATGGGACTGATCGCGTTTCGGAATCCTTTCAAGGTCCTGGCGGCCGGGGAGCGGATCGCCGTCGATCGGGTCTTCATCCTGGTCGCGGGGTTTTCCGCCGCAGGGCCTGCGCAAGGCCCGGAAGGCCGCCAGCACGCCGTGGTCGATCGCGATCGTGATCCGAGTCCTGCCTCAGGCGACGGCTGCTTGCAACTTCGCCAGATGGGCCACGTCTTGGCGCGCCTCGCACCGGTGAATTCATATTCCTTCCGCATGCTGGCGCCTCTCCCACTCTCAGCTCTGGCCAGCTATGCAAAGGGACGAGCCTTACGCTCCGCCTAATTATGGGCGAGCACCTCAAGAAGGCGCGCCTCGACCCCCTGATCGTGGTGAACGCACTACACGAACTTGGTGTACACTGGTGTTGTGTATAGAGGGCCTCTTATGAAGAACATCACCCTAAGCGCCGACGAAGATCTTATCGAGGCCGCACGCGCCCGCGCGCGGGCGGAGCACACCACCCTGAACGAGCAGTTCCGCCGTTGGCTGGGCGAATACACCCAGCGCGAGAAGAAAGCGGACGCAGCATTGGCGGTGATTGACGAGCTGCGCGGCAAGCTGCGCACCGGAGGGCGCCGCTTCACGCGTGGTGAGATGAATGAGCGCTGATTTTCTCGACTCAAACATCTTCATCTATCTGTTCGACGAGACCGACGAACGCCGGCGCGAGATCGCCCGGCGCCTCATCCACGAGGGGATCGAGTCCGGCGACGCCTGCATTAGTTTCCAGGTAGTTCAGGAAACCCTTGCCGTTCTGACCGGCAAGCTGAAGAAGCAGGCCACTCCCGCCGAGGCGCGCCACTTTCTCGCCGGTGTCCTGGCGCCGCTCTGGCGAGTGATGCCGAGCCCAGCGCTTTACGCACGAGGTCTGGAGCTACGGGAGCGCTATGCATTCGGTTTCTACGACGCATTGATCGTCGCCGCCGCGATCGAGGGAGGCTGCACGCGTCTCTGGAGCGAGGACATGCAGAACGGGCTGAGGGTCGATCGTCTGACGATCCGCAATCCCTTCGCGGAGCCCTCGGCCTAATCATGCTTCTTATGGGCGCAGAGGTCGTCCTTTCTTCCACATGGGCCATGTCTAGAGTTACCATACAAATCTAGCCGGCCAGCTCAGCCGGCGCTTCCAGTCAGTTCGCGGTAAGCGAAGGCAGCTTCTGACGCCGCGCGGCGCGGTGCCAACTGGGGAGGAGAAGCTCGATGATGATTCGCGATCGATGGATGGTTCTGATGTAGCGAGTGGCCATGGCGCTCTTCGTCGTCCCGGATGCGAAGCGCGCGGCGCACGGCCTGGGGTGGACGTTGCGGCGGTCAAGTTGGTATATCAGGGGATTGCTCGCCAAGATCTGGGACGTCTCGGGTAACCAGGGTGAGGAATCCGGTCCCGCAAGCGGATCACAAAAGGGCCACGCAACCCCAGGGAT
>DATKFK010001122.1:0-2170 GCA_035544375.1 Thermoanaerobaculia bacterium | reverse complement strand
CGCCGCCCAGGCCGCCTCCCGCGCCAGTCCCCAGCGCCGCGCCATCCAGAAGAACGCCAGCGGCGCGAGCAGCAGGTGGAGCCAGAAGTGCGCGTTGAGCGCCCAGAGCGGCGACGCCCACAGCAGGAAGGCGTTGGTGGGATAGAACGGCACCGCGTTGGGATTGCCGGCGAGCGGCTGGCCGCCGCCGCGATAGGGATCGAGCAGCGGGAAGTAGCCCTGGTGCAGCGCCCGCGCCTCCGACCACTTCATCGCCAGGTGAGCGTTCAGCACGTCGCGCATGTACAGCGTCTCGGTGCCGCGGGCGAGCGGCAGCGCGATCCAGGCCAGCAGCAGCATCGGCGGCAGCACGTAGATCGCCGCGAAGCGCCGGCGCGCCCGCCGCCACTCCACCTCGGACACGGCGGTCTCCCCGGCCGCCGCGGCTTCCGCGGCCGTCATCTCCTCGTTCATCGCTTTCCTCGTATCCCCCGTACAATACCGCGCGTGCTCGCCCCCCTGGTCCGCTCCCTACGGCCCTCCCAGTGGGCGAAGAACCTCTTCGTGCTGGCGCCGCTGGTCTTCGGCAGCCGCCTCGGCGACGCCGCCGCGGTCACCCGCGCGCTGGTCGCGTTGCTGGTTTTCTGCTGCGCGGCCTCCGCCGTCTACCTCGTCAACGACCTGCGCGACCGCGAGGAGGACCGGCGCCATCCATTGAAGCGCCTGCGCCCGCTGGCCGCCGGCACCCTCTCGGTCCCCACCGCCGCCGCCGCCGTGGTGGCGCTGGTCGCCGCGGCGGCGGCCCTGGCGTTCAGGCTCGGCAGCGGGTTCTCGCAGGTGCTGGCAGCTTATCTCCTCCTGAACCTGCTCTACACGCTGTGGTTCAAGCACATGGTCATCCTCGACGTCATGTGCATCGGCCTGCTCTTCGTGCTGCGGGTGCTGGCCGGCGCCGAGGCCATCGGCGTCCAGGTGTCGAGCTGGCTGTTCCTGTGCACCACGTTCCTCGCCCTCTTCCTGGCGTTCTCGAAGCGCCGCCACGAAATCACCCTGCTCGCCGAGGGCGCCGCGGGCCAGCGCCCGGTGCTCGACCACTACAGCCCGGCCTTTCTCGACCAGATGATCAACGTGGTCACCGCCTCGTCGGTGGTCTCCTACGCCCTTTACGCGGTCGCGCCCGAGACGGTGGCGAAGTTTCACACCCAGGGGTTGATCTACACCATCCCGCTGGTGCTGTTCGGCATCTTCCGCTACCTCTATCTCATGTATCAGCGGGAGGATGAGCGCAACCCCACCGAGGCCATCCTGCGCGACGTTCCCTTCCTGCTCAACATCGCGCTGTGGGGCCTGGCCGTGGTGTGGATCGTCTATGGCCGCGGCCTCCTCGGATGGCTCGGAGTGGGCCGCGCCGGGACCCCCGGCCCGTGAACCTCCCGCCCGGGCCGGCGGCCGCGCGGTCCATATGGGCCCGATCCCGCCGCTGGCTGCCCTGGGCGGTGGCGGCCTCGATTCTCGCCGCCCTGGCCGCTCGCCTGCCGCGCGCCCAGCTGCTGCACGCGCTGGCGACCGGCCCCGCCGGCGCGGTGGCGCTGTGCTCGGCGGCGGTGGCGGCGGCGGTGTTGCTGGCGGATGCCTGGGCGACGCTCCGGGCCTTCGCCGTCACCGGCGTGCGCTGCCCCTGGCGCGGCCTGCTGCTGGCGCGGGGCGCGACCTACCTGCTGGGGCTGATCAACTTCGCGGTCGGCCAGGGAGGGATGGGCTTCTACCTGGGCCGCACCGGCGTCGGCCCGCTGCGCGCCCTGGGCATGCTCCTGTTCCTGATGGGCACGCAGGTCGCGGCCCTCGCCGCGGCGGCGGCGATCGGGGTGGCGGCCGACGCGCTCACCGCCGGCGCCGGCGCTCCCCTGACCGGAACGCTGCCGTTGCTCGCCGCCCTGGCCGCCGCCTTCGCGCTCTATCTTGGCCTGCTCCGCTGGCGCCCCGACTGGCTCGCCCGCCGGCCGGTCCTGGGGCCCATCTTCGCCGCCGGCGGCAGGGGCTTCCTGTGGGCGACGGCGACGCGCCTGCCGCACGCGCTGGTGCTGATCGTCGGCTGGTGGCTGGGCCTGCGCATCTGGGGCATCGCGTTGCCGCCCGCGCACGGCCTGGTCGTGCTCTCCGTGGCGGTCCTCGTCGCCGTGCTGCCGGTGGC
>DATKFK010001121.1:0-4094 GCA_035544375.1 Thermoanaerobaculia bacterium | reverse complement strand
CGTCGGCGGGGAAGGCGCGCAGATCGCCGCCGCCGGTGGCGCCGACCACGGTCAGGTTGGCGGAGACGGCGCGCGCGGTCGCCGGGATGCCGCAGCGGCCGGCAAGGGCGAAGGTGCGCTCGGCGCCGGCGGCGAGGGCGGGGCCGGCGTAGGCGCCGGTTGGGTTGCGAGTGTCGAGCACGCGGCAGGGCGGCAGGGTGTAGAAGCGCGCCGGGCCCGGCGACGCGGGGGTGGCGGTGACGGCCAGGGTGGCCGAGAGCGCCGGCAGGGTGAGAGTGACGCTGCCGCCGGCGAGTGTGGCCGTGCCCGCCGGGCCGAAGCGGTTGACGGCGTCGAATTCGTAGAGGGCGAGCGGCGCCGAGGGAGAGCCGGCGACCTGCACCTGCACCGCGTGGCTGACGGTGTCCTTGTTGAACAGCAGCAGATGGAGCCGCGAGCTGGCGCCGGCCACGGCGTAGGCGCCCACGAGGTCGACGTTGCCGCTCGCCGCCTGGACGCTGTCGCCGGCCACCCTGGCTCCCTTGCCGTCATAGTCCAGGTAGAGGAGGAAGGCGTCCTCGACGCGGCTTCCCGCCGCCGGCGCCACCCAGCGGGTGGCGAGGTCGACGCCTTCGCGGCCGAAGATGGCGAGCGCCTCGGCCTGCGCCAGGGCGCTGCTCGCGCCGTTGTCGTTGCCCCAGTTGTACTCGGAGATGGCGAGGCGGGTGCCAGGCAGGCGCGAGGCGATCCATGCCTTCATCCGCGGGACGAGGTCGACCGGCTGCCCGATCCACGACTCGTCGACATAGGTCGGGTCGTAGAGACCCTTCAGGCTGCGCAGCCGCAGCGCCGCGGTGGCCGCCGACTCGTCGTCCGACAGCGCGACGCCGTTGGCCTGCGGATAGTAGTGGACGTCGAGATAGTCGAGCAGGCGCACGCCGGTGGCGGTCAGATAGTTGGCGGCCTGCAGCAGGTACCAGTCGGTCAGCGCCAGGTTGCCGTGCGCCTGGGCGTCGGCGCCTGCCTGGCAGCCGTCTGCCGCCGAGAAGAAGTAGGCGCACCACCCCCAGTCCGCGGGGCCGAGGACCTGGGCCGCCGGATCCTGTGCCTTGATGGCGGCGGCATACTGCCGGGTCCGCTGCCACAGCTCGTCGTAGGTCGTCGGCTGCGGGTGGACGTCGCGATGCGTGCTGTTCCACAGCGTCGGCTCGTTGTCGAGCGCATAGAGGTGGACGCCGCCGTTGCCGGCGGTGCCGGCAACCGCATCGAGATGCGCCATCCAGCCGGTGACGAAGGCGGGGTCGATGACCCGCGAGGTGTCGGCCGGATCGTTGCCGGTGATCGCCGTGCCGTCTGGATGGAGGCCGTTGCCGGCGTCGGGGTTGCACCATGGCGGGTAGCCGGTGACGGTGCACTCGGTGGCCTGCTGCGGGCCGTACTTGGCTACCGAGAAGCCCCACCGCCGGGTGCGGTCCGTCGGCGTCCAGCCGATGGTCGGCACGGTGATCAGCGGCTCGCCGGCGGCGGTGCGCGTGGCGCCGACGAAGAGGTCGGACGACGAACCGAACGGCAGGTTCTGCGGATTGGGATTGTCGTTGGGCAGGTCGTAGAAGAACCAGTCGCTGGCGTGGTTCGAGGTGTCGTCCTGCCAGGAGTAGCGGGTGGTCGAATTGCCACCCCAGCGCCGCACCGGCCAGCGCAGGCGGGCGGCCTGGGCGTCGTCGCCAAAGTTGACCCCATAGATGAGCGGGCTGATGGGATGCCGGTTGGCGCTCGGGTCGACCGTCACCGTGATCGCGGCGGCCGCCGTCGCCGGCGCGGCCGGCTGCTCACCCGTGACGGCAGCCTGCCCAACCGTGACGGCTCCCTGCCCGGCCGTGACGGGCGGCTGCCCAGCGGCGACGGCTCCCTGACCGACCGCGGCGAGCGTGGCGGCCAGGAGCAGGCCGATGGCGGCGGCGGTCCGAGCCAGTAGCGCCGGCGCCCCGGGCAGGCGGCGGCCGGAGGAGCGGGTGGGCGAGACCAGCGAGTAGGGCAAGTCCGGCGAGATCGGCGAGATCGGCGAGTCCGGCGAGTAGGGCGAGTCCGGCAAGTCAGGGTCTCCAGAAAAAAGCGCGGGGGCTTGGGGAACGGGCCCCCGCGGTCAGTCGCTCGACCCCGCCAGGGTCGTACCTGAAAGAGACACTACCGCCACCGCGGCTCCGGCGTTGTGCCGAATGTCACATCCGGCAAACTTTTCTGGCGGGCGCTATGATTTTCACGGTGGCGCAGTTGGCGGGGCGCGTTGGCGGCGGCGAGCCGGCGGAGGACACGAATGGCGCGAAAGCGGTACTGGTTGCTGAAATGCGAGCCGGAGGCGTACAGCATCGATGACCTCGAGCGCGACGGCAAGGCCAGCTGGGAGGGGGTGCGCAACTTCCAGGCGCGCAACCTGCTGCGCGACGAGCTGCAGGTCGGCGACGGAGTCCTCTTCTACGCCTCGAACGCCGAGCCATCCGGGGTGACCGGCGTCGCCGAGGTGGTGCGCGCGGGCTACCCGGACCCGTTTGCCACCAAGCGCGGACACAAGTACTTCGATCCCAAGAGCGATCCCTCCTCCCCGACCTGGTATGCCGTGGACGTCGGGTTCGTCGAGAAGTTCCCGGGCATCGTGCCGCTGGCGACGCTCAAGGCGACACCGGGCCTGGCGGACATGAGGGTGGTGCAGAAGGGCTCCCGGCTCTCGGTGCAGCCGGTCACCGCCCGCGAGTTCGAAATCGTCCGCCGGCTCGGCCGCGCGGCCGCCGGACAAGCCGCGGCTGGCGCTGCCGCCGCCGGACAAGCCACGGCTGCGACGGCTGCCACGGCTGGCGCGCCTGGCGCGGACGCCGCGGCCGGCGCGCGTCGAGCGCCGCCGGGCCGTGGCAAGAGCCAGCGGCGCGGACGAAAGGCCGGCGCTTGAGCGGCGACGGTTACTGGAACGTAGCGATCGAGGTGCAGTGCCCGTACTGCGGGGAACAGGTCGAGATCGCGATCGAGCCGGACATCTGGGGCAGCATGGTGCGGGACTGCGAGGTGTGCTGCCAGCCCTGGCAGCTGACCATCACCCGTGACCGCGACGGCGATCCCGACGTCAAGGTCGAGCGGCTGGACTGATCGCCGCCGGGGGGGCGCCGGCAGCCGCATGGCACAGGGCAAATCAGCCGAGGGCGGCAGCCAGCTGCCGCTGTTCGAGGACGAGGCGGCCGCGGCTGGCGCCGGCGCTGCCGGCGGGGTCGGGGCAGCCGCGGCGAGCGACGAGGTCGCCGAGCTCGGCCGCCGCCTGCCCGCCGGGATCTACCTCGGCGGCTCCACCTGGTCGTTCCCCGGTTGGGCGGGCCTGGTCTACGACCGGGAATACCCGACCGCTCGCCTGGCGCACCACGGCCTGGCGGCCTACGCGCGCCATCCGCTGTTGCGGGCGGTCGGCATCGACCGGACGCATTACCGCCCGCTGCCCGCCGCGGAGCTGGCCCAGGATGCCGCGGCGGTGCCCCAGGACTTCCTGTTCCTGGTCAAGGCGCACGAGGCGTGCACCCTGGCGAGCTTCCCCGACCACCCGCGCTACGGCGCCGAGCGCGGCCGGCCCAACCCGCGATTCCTCGACGCCGGCTATGCCGCCGCCTCAGTGGTGGCGCCCTACGTCGAGGGCCTGGGAAGCAAGGGAGGCGCGCTGCTCTTTCAGTTCGCCCCGCAGGACCTTGGGCCGCCGCGGCGCTTCGCCGCGCGCCTGCGGGCTTTCCTGGCCGCCCTGCCGCCGGGGCCGCTCTACGCGGTCGAGCTGCGCAACCGCGAGCTGCTCACCGCCGACTATGCCGCGGCCCTGGCCGCCGCCGGCGCCTGCCACTGCCTCAACGTCCATCCGCGGATGCCGGACGTCCGCGTCCAAGCGCGCCTCGCGGGAGTGGCCGCCGGAGCGCTGATCGTGGGCCGCTGGCTGCTGGGGTCCGGGGCCAGCTACGAAGCGGCGTCGAAGCGCTTCGCGCCCTTCGACCGCCTCGCCGCGCCGGACCCGCGTGCGCGCCACGCTCTCGCCGGGCTGGCGCGCGAGGCGCTGGCCGCCGGCCGGCGCGTCCTGCTCACCGTCAACAACAACG
>DATKFK010001120.1:0-4497 GCA_035544375.1 Thermoanaerobaculia bacterium | reverse complement strand
TGCGCCTCCTCGACATAAGTTTCGACTATGCCTGCGTCGGCGACGCCTTGCCAGGAACGCAGATGACTCGGCGACTAGCAAGCGAATGAACCGAGCGGGACACTAGCGCTCCACCCGGCGCATGCCCGCGGCTTGGATGCGGGCGTCGAGCCGCGGCGCCCAGGCGAGGGTGGTGCGGACGCCGAAGAGGTTGAAGGGGATGGCCAGCGGGATCAGCGGCAGATCGGCGTCGAGCAGGCGCATCGCGCTCTCGAGGATGCGGCGGCGCTCGTTCATGTCGAGCGTCGCGCCGCTGCTCTCGATCAGCTTGTCGAGCGCCGGATTGCTGTAGCCGTTGGAGTTGCTGTCGCCGTAGCCCCGCGCCGGGTCGCGGGTGTGGACCTTGTTGTCGAAGAGGTCGCTGGCGTCGCCCGAAGAGCACTGCCAGGAGCCGTAGTAAAAGGCCACCTGTCCGCGCAGCAGCCGCGGGTACAGCTGGCTCCAGGGCCGCGCCTGCGGGCGCAGGCGGATGCCGGCCTCGGCCAGCTGCTCCCGCAGGGCGGCGACGTCCTGGCCGTCGCGGTACTCGAGGACGGCGTCGAGCCCGCCAGGGTAGCCGGCCGCCGCGAGCAGCTGCCGGGCGGCCGCCAGGTCGCGGCGGGGCGGCCGGATCTCCGGCGCGTAGCCGAACACCTTGGGACCGACCATCTGGCCGGCCGGGGCGCCGCGGCCGTGCAGCATGGCCCGCACCAGCGCCTCGCGGTCCACGGCCAGGCTGATCGCGCGCCGCACCCGCGGGTCCGAGAACGGCGGGGAGTCGACCCGCGGCTGCAGATAGTTGACGGCCAGGCCGCCGGCCGACCGGACCGCGCATCCCGGCGACGCCCTCAGCCGGTCGGCATACTGCGTCGGCAGCTCGGCGACGAGGTCCGCGCGGCCGGAGGTCAGGGCCTGCACCCGCTTCGCCGCGTCGCTCTCGAAGCCGATGCTCACCCGGGGCTCGAGCTCCTGGGTGGCGCTCCAGCCGCCGCCGAATGCCGCCAGCTCGAGGCCCCGGCCCGGCGTGTAGGAGACGAAGCGGTAGGGTCCGGTGCCCAGCGGCTTGACGATCCGCGACGGCACGTTGCGCGGCACGATGGCGATGAACGTCAGCTTGTTGAGCAGGATGGGGTACGGCCGGCGGGTCTGCACCTCGACGATGCGCGGAGCGACGGCACGGACCGCCGCGACCTCGACCAGGTAACCCGACATCTTGCTCTGGGGGTGCGAGCGCGCCCGCTCGAGGCTCACCGCCACGTCCGCCGCCGCCAGCGGCTGGCCATCCTGGAACCGGACGCCGGGCCGCAGCTGGAACCGCCAGGTGAGATCGTCGGGGTTGTCCCAGCCAATCGCCAGCGCCGGGCGCACGTGCATGTCGGCATCGAAGGTCACGAGCGAGTCGTAGACGTTATCGAGCACCCAATGCGTCGCGACCTCGTCGTGCAGGTGCGGATCGAGCCCCTGCGGGTCGCTGTGGAACACCAGGCGCAGCGGTGCGGCGCCTTCGGGCCCGCCCGAGCAGGCCGTACCCGTACCCAGCACCGCCGCCGCAGCGGCGTACGCCAGCCATGTCGCCCGGCGCCAGGCGTGACACCTCAGCGCAAGCATCCCGCTGCTCCATGTTCTCGTGCTTGCGAGTGTATACCCGCCAGGGCCACCAGGGGTAACCGGACCTTGCCGGCCTCGCCAGAGGGCGGTGGACGGGCCAAGGGTATGATCTCGGCGGGGAGGTGCCGGATGACGCAGCCGCTGCCGGCTGCTGCGGCGCGAGGTCCGCAGCTCGCGCTTCGTCTACGGGCTCGAGATCGCCGGCCGCCGCTGATTGGAGGCCGCCGCTGCGCCGGCCGCGACCCGCCGAACCGCCACGCCCGTAACAGCGTGGCTCGTCCGATCGCCTGTTTCAGATGGAAGCAAGTCTTCCAAGACTGAAAGGGGGCTTTCGATGAGACGCCACCTCTGCAGATGGCTGCCGATCGGACTGGTCCTGGGCGCCGTGAGCTGCGCTTCGGCGGGAGGTCCCGGCACGGGCCCGGTCAACGTGAGGCCGGAATCGTTTGGGGCGTACGACTGTGTGGACCGCGGACCGGTCGCGGCGCCGCCGCCGCGGGGCGTGCCCGTGCCCGGCCCCGGGAAGGAGCAGCGCTACGGGAAGGCGGAATCAGGCCGCGCGCCGAGGCCGCTGGTCACCGTTCAGGCGTGCCCGGGTGGGAAGGTGCCAGTCGCCAGGGCCAAAGCTCTGCCGACGGTGGCCAAGGGCAATCCGCTCCTTGGCCGCATCGATCGGCCAACTCCTGACTTCTTCCGTGGCGCGGACACCGGTGAGGCCAACCGCAAGAGCCTGCTCCAGCGCGAGAAGGTCTACTTCATCCCTCCGGGGCCCGATCAGGGCCGGCACACCGCGCCACCCGATCCGCCCGCCTGCAACGGCACCTATTATTACGGCGCCTGCTACTACTACGGACCGGCCAGCTACGCCCCAACCTCCGATGGCGGCGGCTACACGACCCGCATCGAGCGCCCGGCCTTCAACGGTGACGGCCACACGCTCAACGAGATCTCGGTCCAAGGAGGATCGGGTGACGGCAACATCGTCGAGCTGGGATGGAACGTCTCGACGTCGCAGTACTCCGACGCCGATCCGCACCTCTTCATATTCCATTGGATCAACTGGAGCGGCACCTGTTACGACGATTGCGGCTGGGTTCAGTACAGCTCGACTTATTTCCCGGGCATGAACCTGGCGGCGCTCGTGGGACGTGACGTATACAACGGGTACGTCTACTACCAGGGCAACTGGTGGGCCTGGTTCGACGATCAGTGGCTCGGCTACTTTCCCGGCTCGGAATGGAACGGCGCCTACACCAAGAGCACGATGATTCAATGGTTCGGCGAGGTGGCGACGAACAACGGCACGCCGCCCAACGTCGAGATGGGCGACGGCCTGTTCCCCACTGATACGAATGCGGCACCCATGGTGACTCTCTGCGACGTCGATGCGACAGCGTGGGTATGCTGGTACCGTGACCTGCAGTCCCTGGGGCCCAACTACCCGCCCTATTACGACATCCGGCGTACCGGTTTCGGTGCCACGCGATACGGCGGGCCAGGGCACTGACGAAGCGAGCGGCGCCAAGCCGAGTGAGCCGGACCGGGTGGTAGGGGGAAGCTACGCCCCGCGCGCGATCGGCAGCTTGGCCCGCCGGTTCAGTGCCTCGTCGGCGGCCGAGAGGGCGGGCCTCCGCGGCAGCCCGGCGAGGTCGCAGCCGAAGCGGACGCGCCGCAGGGCGAGGTAGTCGGCGGTGCGGTCGCGGCGCACCCGGGCGATGCCCATTCCCCAGGCTGGGGAACGCGCGAGCGCCCGCCGGATCAAGCGTACCGCCGGCACCGGTGCCCGTGCTGATGGTAGTCTTCCGGCGGGAGCGGGACCACCATGTTCCGGGCAAAGCTTGGCACGCTGCCCTCCGCGCAGCGCAGACTGTGGGACGAGCTCGGCAGCGTGCCGCGCCGCTTCGTGCTGTACGGCGGCACGGCGCTCGCGCTCAGGTTCGGGCATCGCAGCTCGGAAGATTTCGACTTCTTCTCCAACCAGCCTTTCGCCGCCACTGAGCTAGAGGCGGAGATTGCTTTGCTTCAAGGCGCGGTGCGTCTGCAGTCCTCCGCCAACACGCTGGTCTCCCGCGTCGACCGCGGCGGACCGGTCAAGGTCTCGTTCTTCGGCGGCCTCGCCCTGCGGCGGGTCCGCGATCCCCAACCCGTCGAGGGCCTGCCCGGGCTGCGCGTCGCCTCGCCGCTGGACCTGGCGGCGACCAAGGTCAAGGTCGTCCAAGACCGCGCCGAAAGCAAGGATTATCGCGACATCGGACGCCTGTTGGAGGAAGGCATTGGCCTGGCAGAAGCCCTGGGCGCCGCGGGCGCCGTCTACGGCCCGACCTTCAATCCCTTGCCCAGCCTGAAGGCCCTCTGCTTTTTCGGTGACGGCGACCTGGCGGGCCTTCCCCAGGACCTCCGAGCCCTGCTGGTGGAGGCGGTAAGCGCGGTCGACCCGATCGCCATCCCCCAGATCTCGCCGCTCCCGGGAGGCATCGCACCATGACCGATCTTGAGAGCCTGGCCGCCCGCCTCGTGTGGTGGCGGCCACCGGCGGAAGCGCTTCGCGACCGCGACCGCCTGCTCGCGCAGGTCATGGTCTACGGGACGCCGGAGGATCTCGCCGTCGCGCGCCGTCACTTTCCCGAAAGCGCCTTCCGCGCCGTCCTCGCCCAGCCCCCGCCGGGGATCTTCGACCACCGCTCCTGGGCCTACTGGCACGTCGTCTTCGGGCTCGATCCTCACCGCGAGCTGCCGCGGCGCGAGATACCCGGATAGCACGAGCCTAGCAGGCTGCTGAAAAAGCCCGTGCGCCGCGTTGCGAGCGCCGCGGGGCCGGATGCCAGGCGCCGCGACGCAGGCGATGCCCCGACATCGTCGAGGAGCGGCAAC
>DATKFK010001119.1:0-13534 GCA_035544375.1 Thermoanaerobaculia bacterium | reverse complement strand
CGACACTCGGGTGGGCGCCGGATGCGTGCTGCACCAGGGCGCCTGGGTGCGCGACAGCCAGCTGGGCGATGCGGTGATCGTCCATCCCTACAGCGTGCTGGACGGCGCGGTCGTCGCCGCGGACTGCACGGTCGGCCCGTTCGCCCGCCTGGGGTCGGCATCCCCCTTGCTACCGGGTGCCCGCATGGGCAACGTGGACCAGGCCGGCGATCACGCCGATCGCGAGGGTGAGGCCGCGGGCGGACTGCGCCGCCGGGAAGGGGACTGACCCGATGTGCGGGATCGTTGGCTACGTCGGCCACCAGGACGTGGTGCCGCTGCTGATGGAGGGGCTGCACCGCCTGGAGTACCGGGGCTACGACTCTGCCGGCGTGGTGGCGGTCGATGGCGACGAGCTGCGGACGCTCAAGGCGGAGGGCAAGCTCGAGCACCTGCGGGAGAAGCTGACGCATCACCCGCTGCCGGGGCATTTCGGGCTCGGCCACACGCGCTGGGCCACTCATGGACCGCCGAGCGAGCGCAACGCCCATCCGATGGTCGATTCGCGCCACCGGCTGGCGCTGATCCACAACGGCATCATCGAGAACTTCCTGCCGCTCAAGAAACGGCTGCTCGCAGAGGGCTGGACCTTCAGCTCGGACACGGACACCGAGGTGGTCGCCAATCTCATCTCCTCCTATCTCGACGGCAGGGGCCTGCGCGACGCGGTGGCCCGCGCCTGCTCCGAGCTCCAGGGGATGTACGCCTTCGCGGTGGTGGCGGCCGGCGGCCGGGCCCGCGGCCACGGCGCCAACGGCGGCGACGGCGGCCCCGACGGCGGCGACGGGCAGCGCGGTGAGCGCGAGGAGTGGGACGGGGGGGAGGAGGGGCAGGAGGCGCAGGAGATCGTGGCTGCTCGGATGGGCCCGCCGCTGGTGATCGGGCTCGCCCAGGGCGAGCAGTACCTGGCGTCCGATCCAACCGCCCTCCTCGCCCACACTCGCGACGTGATCTTCCTCGAAAACGGCGACCTGGCGAGCCTGCGGCCGGGCGGCGTGCGCATCTGGGACCGCTCCGGGCAGCCGGTGCAGCGTCGGGTCCAGCACCTGAACTGGGACCCGGTGCAGGCCGAGAAGGGCGGCTACAAGCACTTCATGCTCAAGGAGATCCACGAGCAGACCCAGGCTGTCCAGGACACGCTTGGCGCGCGCGTGGACTTCGAGCGCGGGCGCATCCTGCTGGACAACGTCAAGCTGCCGGCGAGCGAGCTGCGCCGCATCGACCGCCTTCACCTGCTCGCCTGCGGCACCTCCTGGCACGCCGCCTTGATCGGCAAGTTCATGATCGAGCACATCGCCCGCCTGCCGGTCGAGGTGGACTACGGCTCCGAGTATCGATACCGCGACCCGATCGTCGACGACCGGGTGCTGGCCGTCGGCGTCTCCCAGTCCGGCGAGACCGCCGACACCGTGTCGGCGATGGAGGCGGCGCGCGAACGCGGCGCGCACCTCTTCTGCATCTGCAACGTCGAGGGAAGCCAGGCGACGCGCATCAGCGACGGCGTGATCTACACCCATGCCGGCCCGGAGATCGGCGTCGCCTCGACCAAGGCCTTCACCACCCAGTTGGTGGCGCTCTACCTGCTGGCGCTCTACCTGCGCCAGGAGCGCCAGGGTGACGGGGACGGGGCCGGCGCCGCTGGCCGTGCTGGCGGTGGACATCACGCCGGGAACGGCGCTCCGGGAGGCGACGACGCGGCCGGGCGCGGCGCGGTTGGGGCAATGGGAGCCATCGAGGCCCTCGCGCACCTGCCGCAGGCGGTCGACGAGGTCCTGCGGCTGCAATCGGCGCCCATGGAGGAGCTGGCGCGCCGCTACTTCCGCGCCGACAGCTTCCTGTACCTCGGACGCGGCATCAACTACCCGATCGCGCTCGAAGGCGCCTTGAAGCTCAAGGAGATCTCCTACATCCATGCCGAGGGCTACCCCGCCGGCGAGATGAAGCACGGCCCGATCGCGCTGATCGACGAGAGCATGCCGGTGGTCGCCCTGGCCACCGGCGACCAGGTGTTCGAGAAGGTCAAGAGCAACCTGCAGGAGGTCAAGGCGCGCGACGGCGTGGTCATCGCGGTCACCGACCGCGACCCTGACGAGCTCGGCGGCGTCTGCGACGAGGTGATCGCGGTGCCGTCGGTCGCGCCGCTGCTGCAGCCCGTGGTCAACGTCATCCCGCTGCAGCTGCTCGCCTACTACATCGGCGTCCGCCGCGGCTGCGACGTCGACCAGCCGCGCAACCTGGCCAAGAGCGTCACGGTCGAGTAGTGCTCGCCGGCGGCGCCCGCCGGTCACCGGCAGAGATCTATGCCGACCGCCGCGCGCGCTGCCTGGCCGACGAACGGCGGCTGGCCGGCGTGTCGCTGCGCATCTCGATCGGGCGGGGCGTCACCTTCGCCGCCTTCCTCGCGTGCCTGATGCTGGCGCTGCTGCTGGCGGCGCCAAGGAGGGGGGCGCCGACGCGGCTGCCGCTCTTCGGGGCCGGCGCGGCGTTCGCCGTCTTCGTGGTCCTGGCGGCGCTCCACGACCGCTGCCTGCGCCGGCTGCGCCGGACCGAGGAGCTGCGGCGCATCGCCGACGAGGGGCTGGCGCGGCTCGACCGCGACTGGGACCGCCTGCCGCTGCCGTCGGAGCCACCGCGCGATCGCGGGCTGCCGCTGGCGAGAGACCTCGACCTCTACGGGCGCGCCTCGCTCTTCCAGCTGCTGGGCACCGCGCACACTCCGGCCGCCAAGGCGCTGCTGCGCGACTGGCTCGAAGGGGCGGCGGCGCCGCCCGCGGTCAGCGCGCGGCAGGCGGCGGTCGCGGAGCTCGCGGAGCGGGTCGATTTCCGCCAGTTGCTCGAGGCGAGCGTGCGCGGGATGGAACGCCACCCGCCGGACTGCGAGCCCTTCCTGCGCTGGGCCGAGGACGAGCCCTGGCTGCTGGCGCGGCCGGCCCTGCTGTGGGCGGCCCGGGCGGCGGCCGCGCTGACCCTGCTCGCCGCCGCCGCGGCTCCGGCCTGGGGGCCGCAGCCGCTGCTGGCGATGGCGGTCTTGAACGTCGGTGTCAGCCGCGCCTTCAGGCGCCAGCTCGGCGCGGGGCTGGGGCGCGTCTCCGCCAGCCGCGACGAGATGATCCAATACGTCGCGGCGCTGCGGCACGCCGCCGCGCAGCCGTTCGCCAGCCCGCGGCTGGCAGAGCTCGAGGCGGCGCTGCGGGCACCGGTGGCCGCGGGACGAGGGCGGGACGGCGAGCGGCCTGCCGACGCCTGGCTGGCCTTGCTCGAAAGCCGCCTGGGGCTGGCGGACGCCCGTCACTCGGCGCCGCTGCACTTCGTGCTGCAGGTCCTGACCCTGTGGGACTTCCACGTCCTCGCCCTGCTCGAGCGCTGGCAGCGGACCGCGGGCCGGCGGGCCCGCGGCTGGCTGCTGGCGCTGGGCGAGATCGAGGCGCTGGCGGCGCTAGGGGCGTTGCGCTTCGAGAACCCCGGGTGGTGCCTGCCGGAGGTGGCCGCGGGGCTGCCGGAGCTTCGGGCGCGCGATCTCGGGCACCCGCTGCTGCCGCCGGCGCGTTGCGTCGCCAACGACGTCGCCGTCGGCCCTGCCGGCACCTTCCTGCTGGTGACGGGATCGAACATGTCGGGCAAGAGCACGCTACTGCGCGCCATCGGCATCAACGTCGTGCTGGCACAGGCCGGCGGACCGGCGTGCGCGGCGGCCTTGCGCCTGCCGCCGGTGCGGCTTGCCACCAGCATCCTGGTGGAGGACTCGCTGGCCGGCGGCATCTCGTTCTTCCTCGCCGAGCTGCTGCGGATCAAGCAGGTGGTGACCGCCGCCGCAAACGCCGGCCGCGAGGGCGCCGTGCTGCTCTACCTGCTCGACGAGGTGCTGCGCGGCACCAACAGCGTCGAGCGCCGGATCGCGGTGCGCCGCGTGCTGCGCCACCTGCTGGCCCGTGGCGCCCTGGGCGCCGTCTCGACCCATGACCTCGAGCTTGCCGCCGGCGCCGGCCTCGCCCGGGCCGCGCGCCCGGTGCATTTCCGCGAGACCCTTGCGCCCGGACCGGACGGCCCGCGCATGAGCTTCGACTACCGGCTGCGTCCGGGACCGGCGACCACCACCAACGCCCTCGAGCTGCTGCGGCAGGTCGGGCTCGATCTGCCGGAGGAGGGGGAGGACGGCGGGGAGGGCAAGGGTGGCAGGGGCGGCGTAGACGGCGAGGAAGGCGAGAAAGGCGGGGACGGCGAGAAGGACGAGGACGGCGAGGAAACCGTGGGCAGTGCGGACGGCGGGCCCTCTTCTCCTTGACAGCTTAGGAGAGAGGGTTTATCGTCTCTCTCCTAGGCTACTGAGGAGAGCCGGATATGGACGCCGCCGCAGACCTGCTCCCCGGAACCCTCGACCTGCTCATTTTGAAGGCCCTCTCCCTCGGCCCGCAGCATGGGTACGGCGTGCTCCTGCGCATCGAGCAGATTTCCGGCCGGCGCTTCCGGATCGAGCAGGGCGCGCTCTACCCGGCGCTCTACCGCCTGGAGCACCAGGGTCTGCTGGACGGCGAGTGGGGCACCTCCGACAACAACCGCCGCGCCAAGTTCTACCGCCTGACCGCCGCCGGCAGGGCGCGCCTGCGCGAGGAAACGGCCGGCTGGCAGCGGCTGGTCGCGGCGATGGCCGCGGCGCTCGCGGCGCGCCCGGAGGAAGTGTGAAGAGGCCCCGGCCGATGCTTGCCCGGCTGCGTAGCACGCTCGGCGCCCTGCGGTGCCGTGGCCGGTGGGAGAGCGAGCTGGACGAGGAGCTGCGGCTCCATCTCGAATACCGTGCCGACGACCTGGTGCGCGGCGGCCTCGCGCCCGCCGCGGCCGCGCGCCAGGCCCGCCTGGAGCTCGGCGCCGGCGAGACCTGGAAAGAGCAGTGCCGAGCCGCGCTGGGCTTGCGCTGGCTGGACCAGTTGCGCCAGGACCTGCGCTTCGCGGCGAGGATGCTGCGCCGCAGCCCGGCCTTCACCGCCGTGGCGGTGCTCTCGCTCGCCCTGGGAGTCGGCGCCAACACCGTCGCCTTCAGCGTCGTCGACTCCCTGCTCCTGAAGCCGCTCGCCATCGCTTCGCCGGCGAGCGTCTTCACCGTCGAGGACCGCCGGTTCCCCTCGCAGTCGTTCCCCAACTACCGCGACCTGCGCGACCGCAACTCGACCTTCGCCGGCCTCGCCGCCTATCGCATGGCTCCCATGGGAGTCGAGACCGCCGACGGCGCGCGCCGGGTATGGGGCTATCTCGCGACCGGCAACTACTTCGACCTGCTCGGCATCAAGCCGCTCTGCGGACGCTTCTTCCATGCGGAGGACGACCGCCGGCCGGGCGCCAGCCCGTTCGCCGTGCTGAGCCATGCCTGCTGGCGCAACCGGTTCGCCGGGGACCCGCGGATCGTCGGCAAGACGGTGTACATCAACTCCCTGTCCTATTCGGTGCTCGGCGTCGCCCCGCCCGAATTCCACGGCACCGAGGTCTTCTACTGGCCCGAGATCTGGGTGCCGATGATGATGCAGCCGCAGATCGAAGGCCATTCCTGGCTCGACCAGCGCGCCACCTTCAATTGCATGGTCATTGGCCGGCTGGGTCCGGGAGTCACGCCGCTGCGGGCGGCGGCGGACCTGCGTACCCTCGGCGCCGATCTCGCGCACGAGGTCCCCGCCTGGAACGAAGGGCTCAGCCTGCGGCTGGCGCGGCCCGGCCTGGTCGGCAACGCCCTGCGCGATCCCACCAGGGCCTTCACCGGCGGCGTCCTGGCGCTCGCCGGCCTGGTGCTGCTCGCGGCCTGCGCCAACCTCGCCAGCCTGCTCGCCGCCCGCGCCGCGGACCGGCACCGCGAGCTGGCCATCCGGCTGTCGATCGGCGCCGGACGCGGCCGCATCGTGCGCCAGCTGCTGGCCGAGTCGGCGCTGCTCGCGCTGCTCGGCGGCGCCGCGGGCTGTGCCCTGGCGGCCCTGCTCTTGCGGCTGCTGACGCAGTGGCGCGCGCCGTTCGACTTTCCGGTGCGGTTCGAGGTCGCCCCGGATATCCGCGTCTTCGCCTTCGCCCTTGCCGCCTCGATGGTCAGCGGGCTGCTGTTCAGCATCGCGCCCGCACGCCAGACCCTGAGCGCCGACCCCAACCAGGCGCTCAAGGGCGGACCGGCCGGCGGGTTGGAGCCGAGGCGGACGCCGCGCGGCCGAGGACCGCGGCCGGCGAGGCCGGCGATCAGGTGGCCGGTGCGCGACCTCCTGCTGGCGGCACAGATGGCCCTGTGCTGCCTGCTGGTCACCGCCTGCCTGGTGGCGCTGCGCGGGCTGGCGCGCACCCTCGAGACGCCGCTCGGATTCGAGCCGCGCGGCGTGGCGGTGGCCAGTCTCGACCTCGGGCTGGCCGGATACGACTTACGACGCGGCGCCGCCTTCCAGCGTCGCGCGCTCGACGCCATGTCCCGGCTGCCTGGCGTCACGGCGGCTGGTTATGGGAACTCGCTGCCGCTCAGCATCGATCAATCCTCGAACGTCGTCTTCCGCGCCGAAACGACGGACCTTCGCCCTTCGCAGGGCAAGACCGCGACTGTTTACCAGGTCTCTCCGGGTTACCTCCGTGCCCTGGGCGCTCGGCTGCTCGCCGGCCGCGACTTCACCTGGCACGACGACCGCGGGACGCCGCTGGTGGCGATCGTCAACCAGACCTTCGCCCGGCAGGTGCTCGGCAGGGCCAACGCCGTCGGCATGCGGTTTCGCGCCGGGCAGGGACCGCTGATCGAGGTCGCCGGCCAGGTGGCCGACGGCCGGTACGTGTCGATCACCGAGGAGCCGCGGCCCGCCTTCTTCCGGCCGATCCTGCAACAACCCAATGGCACCACGGTGCTGGTCCTGCGCTCCGCGCTGCCGCCGGGAGAGGCGGCACGGCAGCTGCAGCAGGCGATCGCCGGCCTCGATTCGCGGCTCCCCATCTCCGGTCTGGGCAGCCTGCGGCAGATGCTCGGCTTTGTGCTCTTCCCGGCGCGGGCGGCGAGCGTCGCGTTGGGTGCCTTCGGCCTCCTGGCGCTCATGCTGGCGGCGACCGGCATCTACGGCCTGGCGTCCTATGCGGTGAGCCGGCGGACGCGGGAGATCGGCATCCGCGTCGCGGTCGGCGCGCGGCCCCCGCAGGTGCTGCGCTTCGTCCTCGGCCGCACCGCCCTGCTGCTGGGGGTTGGCTCCGCCACGGGTCTGGCTCTCGGCTTCGGCGCCACGAAGCTGCTCGTCAGCATCGTCTATCTCGCGTCGCCGCACGATCCGGTGGTCCTCGCCGGCGCCGCCTTCGTCATGATCGCCGTCGGCGTGGCCGCGGCCGGCGCACCGGCGCACCGCGCGCTCGCCATCGATCCGGTCCGAGCGCTGCGGCAGGAGTGAGTCGCCACCCGAGGTTGCGCCTCGGTGCATTACCGCGGTAATATGGCGCCATGAAGATTGCATCTTCGAAGCTGACTGCTCAGGGTCAGATCTCTGTGCCCGCGGAGGTCCGGCGGCGGCTCGGCATCGGCCCGGGCTCAATTCTCGAGTGGGAGCAGCAGGGCGAGAGGATCGTCGTCCAGCGGGCCGGCCGCTACAGCTCGGAGGATCTACATCGGGCCCTGTTCCCAAGGCCGCCCAAGCCTCGCACCTTGGCGGAGCTCGACGAGGGCGTGCCGCGCTCCGTGCGCAGCCGACATGCGCGCCGTTGACACCAACGTCCTGGTGCGGCTGGCGACCCGAGACGACGCCCGACAGACCGCCGCCGCCGAGGACTTCGTGACCGGAGGGGCTTGGGTTTCCCACCTCGTCCTGGTAGAGGCGATATGGGTGTTGGACGCGGTCTACGGCCTTGGACCGGAGAAGCTCGCCGCGGCCATCGAGATGCTCCTCAATCACCGGGATCTCACGGTACAGGACGCCGATGCGATCACCCCGGCGCTCGCGCAGTTCCGCCGGCGGCCCGCCTTGGGCTTCTCCGATTGCCTGATCCTGGAGACGGCGCGGAAAAGCGGTCACCTCCCCCTGGGCACGTTCGACCGCGAGCTCGGCAAGCTCGCGGGAACACGGCGACTGTGAGCGGCCGAGGGAGCGAGCCCGTCTAGGCGGCGGCCCGCCGCCACTCATCTATCTCATCGATCCGCTGCGATCCGCCGAGCGCGGATCGCGGGGCGAGTGAACCCTCCGCGGCGACCGCGGAACTGACCTTGCAGCCGCGCTCCCGCACCGAGCGCGGCGGCTCCTGGGCGCCTGGCATCGTCAACAACGGGAAAGGAGCGCAAGATGCGGTGGATCCGAGCTCCGATCGTCGGAGCGATCCTCTTCGCGGCTGCGGCCGCAGGCTTCACCTACTCGGGACTCTTCGACGTCTCAGCCATACGGCCGGAGCCGCACTGGCGAGCGCAGCTGTTCAAGACCGTCAAGGACCGCTCGATCGATCGGCGAGTCGCCACCTCGCCACTGCCCCCGCCACTCACCGACCCGAAGCTGATCAGCACCGGCCAGATCCAGGTCAGCGCCATGTGCGTCGTCTGTCACGGCGCGCCGGGAGTCCCCAAGTCGGAGATCGGCAAGGGTCTCAACCCCGAGGCTCCGAGTCTGTCCACGATTGCCAAGGAGCAATCGCCCGCCCGCCTCTTCTGGGTCGTCAAGAACGGCATCAAGATGACCGGCATGCCTGCCTTCGGCACCACCCAGAGCGAGCCGCAGATCTGGGCGATGGTGGCGTTCCTCAAACAGTTGCCGCGGCTCGATGCGCAGCACTATGCCAGCTACCAGAAGCTGGGGGCGCCACCGCCGGCCGGCGGCCCCGGGAGGTCACGATGAAAGCTCCTCGACGCTGGTGCGCGGCGCTGATCGCTGCCTGCTGCGCCGCCACCTTTGGCTGCCCGGCCGCGATGGCCGCCGCGGCAGCCGCCGACACCACTGTCCTCTTCAAGGACACTTGCAGCGGCTGCCACGGCGCCAACGGCAGCGGCACGCCTCTCGGCAGGACCCTCAAGGTGCGCGACCTGCGCACGCCGGAGGTACAGTCGATGAGCGCCGCCGAGCTCGCGGGGGTGATCACCCGGGGCAAAGGCGCCATGCCCAGCTTCGAGAAGAAGCTGAGCGAGGCCGAGATCGCCAGGTTGGTCGACTACATCCGCACCCTGAAAAGGTCGCAGTAGCCCCCTCTCAGCCCTGGTGGACCGAGCCGATGCGCATGGCGTAAAAGGAACGCCAGACGAAGACCGCGGCCACCAGGAAGAACGCCACCGCGAGAATGGCGCTGGTCGTGCGCGGCAGGGTGATCGCCAGCTCCACCGCCAGCAGGCCGAACAGGGTGGTGAACTTGATGATCGGGTTCATCGCCACCGACGAGGTGTCCTTGAACGGATCGCCCACGGTGTCGCCGACCACGGTCGCCGCGTGCAGCGGCGTGCCCTTCTCCTTGAGATCCACCTCGACCACTTTCTTGGCGTTGTCCCAGGCGCCGCCGGCATCGGCCATGAAGATGGCCTGGTAGAGGCCGAAGATGGCGATCGAAACCAGGTAGCCGATGAAGAAATAGGGCTCGAGGCAGGCGAACGACAGGGTGATGAAGAAGACGGTCAGGAAGATGTTGAACATCCCCTTCTGCGCGTAGGTGGTGCAGATCGCCACCACCTTCTTGCTGTCGGCGATCGACGCCTTCTCGGCGGCGGAGTCGAGCCGGATGTTGCGCTTGATGAACTCGACGGCGCGGTAGGCGCCGGTGGTGACAGCCTGCATGGAAGCGCCGGTGAACCAGTAGATGACCGCGCCTCCGGTCACCAGGCCGAGCAGGAACGGCGGGTACAGCAGCGACAGGTTGGCGACCAGCTCCGGCTGCAAGCCCTTGGTGAGCACCATGATGATTGAAAAGATCAGCGTGGTGGCGCCGACCACCGCGGTGCCGATGAGCACCGGCTTGGCGGTCGCCTTGAAGGTGTTGCCGGCGCCGTCGTTGGCCTCCAGGTGGTGCTTGGCGCGCTCGAAATCAGGGGTGAAGCCGAAATCCTTCTGCAGCTCCTGCGCGATGCCGGGCAGGGTCTCGATGGTCGACAGCTCGTAGACCGACTGCGCGTTGTCGGTCACCGGGCCATAGGAATCGACGGCGATGGTGACCGGCCCCATGCCCAGGAAGCCGAACGCCACCAGGCCGAACGAGAACACCGCGGGAGCGATCATCAGGCCGCCCAGGCCCAGCGTGCTGACGCCGTAGCCGACCGCCATCAGGGCGACGATGGCCAGGCCCATCCAGAAGGCGCTGAAGTCGCCGGCGATCAGGCCGGAGAGGATGTTGAGCGAGGCGCCGCCCTCGCGCGAGGCGGTCACCACCTCGCGCACGTGCCCCGACTCCATCGAGGTGAACACCTTGACCAGCTCTGGGATCAGCGCTCCGGCCAGCGTGCCGCAGCTGATGATCGTCGACAGCTTCCACCACAGCGAGGCGTCGCCGCCGAGGCTGGGGATCAGGAGATAGGAGATGCCGAAGGTCACCGCCATCGAGAGCAGCGAGGTGAGCCACACCAGCGTGGTGAGCGGCGTCTCGAAGTTCATGTCCTCGACGTTGCTGAAGCGGGCGCGGGCCACCGCTTCGTTGAGCAGGTAGGAAACGCCGCTGGTGACGATCATCAGCACGCGCATCACGAAGATCCACACCAGCAGCTGCACCTGCACCGTCGGGTCCTTGACGGCCAGCAGGATGAAGGTGATCAGCGCCACGCCGGTGACGCCGTAGGTCTCGAACCCGTCGGCGGTCGGCCCGACCGAGTCGCCGGCGTTGTCGCCGGTGCAGTCGGCGATCACCCCGGGGTTGCGGACGTCGTCCTCCTTGATGTTGAAGACGATCTTCATCAGGTCGGACCCGATGTCGGCGATCTTGGTGAAGATGCCGCCGGCGATGCGCAGCGCCGCGGCGCCCAGCGACTCGCCGATGGCGAAGCCGATGAAGCACGGCCCGGCGTAGTCGCGCGGCACGAACAGCAGGATGCCGAGCATCATCACCAGCTCGATCGAGATCAGCAGCATGCCGATCGAGATGCCCGCCTTGAGCGGAATGGCGTAGGTCGGGAAGGGCTTGCCCCGCAGGCTGGCGAAGGCCGACCGCGAGTTGGCGAAGGTGTTGACGCGGATGCCGAACCAGGCGACGCCGTAGCTGCCGCCGATGCCCACCAGGCTGAACACCAGGATGGTCGCCACCTTGGCGGCCGAGAAGTGCGACAACCCCCCGAAGTAGTAGACCATCACCGCGCCGATGAACGCCCAGAGCACCATGATGAACTTGCCCTGGTTCACCAGGTAGGTCTTGCAGGTCTCGAAGATCAGCTCCGAGATCTCGCGCATCGAGCGGTGCACCGGTAGGTTCTTGAGCTGGATGTAGTTGACCAGCCCGAACAGCATGCCGGCGAGGCAGGCGAGCAGGCCGAACAGCAGCAGGTTGTGGCCGTCGAGGCCCAGGAACGTGACGCTCGACAGGTCGGGCAGCCGCAGGTCGGCCTCACTGGCGGCCGCCGGCGTGGCGGTGAGCACGGCGGCGAGCGCCGCGAGGCCCCCGAGCCGGCGACGTTGGCTGCGGGCCGGAGCGGCCCCGATTGCGCTGAGCTTTTGCGACATGACTGTCCTCCAGATCCATGCAAACCAGGAATAGGCGAGCGCGGGCGGGCGCCTGCCAGGCCTCGATCTTGGGCCGTGCGGCTGGCTGCCGCGCTGCGCGCTGGTAGTCCTCTTTGAGCTGGGCCCGGGGGCCCTATCCCGTGGCGGCCCGGCGAGATGCGGGCTTTACAGAACGCCGAAGGGTATCACAGCATCGCTTGGCCGCCACCTGGGAAAGTCCTTGGTTCAAGATTTTGGATTTCCACCCTGGGCGCCTGGTGATCCTGTTTTCGACCGCGCCCCTCCTCGCCCAGCAGCGGTGCCTGGCCAGGCACCGCTAGGTGCCGCGGGCCGGACCCGAACGTTGCGCGAGCAGGGCTGCTGGCCAGCAACCTCTGCCTCTGCTCGAGTGAAGGACGACTCGGCCAGACCCAGGCAGGCGGCCGCGCCGTGCTACGATTTGCGAAGTTTCCCAAGAGATCTCGTGCAGATGACTGCCACGACCATCCTGGAGTTTCTCAGTTTCCTGTCCGCCGAACTTGCCGGGCGGGATATGCCTCCACCATGGCCGCCCGACGCCTTTGGGCTGGCAGCCGCTCTTCTAATGGAATCAGGCGCCTACCTGTCGGTCGTGAGCAAGTGGCCCAACTCGGGGATCGCACAGGACGGCTTCCTGGAAGGTCTCCCCGAAGAGTGGTGTGGTCGGATCGCCGACATTGGTTCTGCATGGCGTCAGAGCTGGGACAGGGGAAGTGCGCCGGAAGAGATCGCGTTCTGGTGGAAGGTCGTCCGGTCGCACAGCAACCTGACCCTGGGACAGATCAGCGCGAACAAATCGGTCTTCTGCGCACTTCTGCAGATCTGCGCCGCAGCCGATGAAGCGTGCACAGGAGTAGGGCTGGTCGCCGAGGACCGCTTCGGTATCGCATCCGAAGTACAGCTGTTGCCCAACCGAAAAACCGGCTCCACGCTCTGCAAGGAGATCGACCCTTCCAAGTTGCGTGTGCTGCCGAAGTTTCATACGCCGCAAACCGGACTCAGCCTCCGCTCGCTCTCGCACCATCTCGCGCTCTGGACCAGCGTCGATGCCACGCCTCTATGGTTCACGGTGACCGACCCTGAGGAGCCCCACAGCTTGAGCTTGCTCCTGATCCCTTGGCCGACGGCTGTCACGCCGAGGCAGTTCGTGCCGGCGGAGCCACATTTTGGCAGCATTCTGAACATGCCCAAGGAGGGGTTCGGTTTCTTCAGCTACCACCATAAAGCGGACCCTGAGGCTCTCGGACGCCTGCAGCGGATCTACCATGCCGCGGAGGAGCTTACCGGGCGCGTTGACGGCGTCGTCCTGCCAGAACTCGCAGTGGACGAGATCGAGTACCAGCAGATCCGCGACTGGGTCACCGGACAGAAGAGCCTGCTGATAGCCGGAGTCGGCGCTCCCAGTGAGGGGGTGAGGCCGGGCAAGAACCGAGTCGCCATCGATGTCCCGACTGCCAGAGTGGTGGAAAAGGGAAAGGGACATCGCGTCAGCGCCTTTCAGAACAAGCACCATCGCTGGCGTCTCGACCGCTCTCAGATTGTCCAGTATGGGCTCGGAGGGCAGCTCGATCCCTCCAGGCGATGGTGGGAGCACATCGAAGTGGAAGCCCGCCGTCTCGTGTTCCTGTCGCTTCAGCCGTGGCTCTCGATCTGCGCTCTGGTCTGTGAGGACCTGGCCCGCCAGGAGCCCGTGGCCCGCCTGGTACGGGCGGTGGGCCCAAACCTGGTCATTGCGTTGCTCATGGACGGCCCTCAACTCGCATCTCGCTGGCCAGCACGCTATGCGACGGTGCTTGCGGACGATCCCGGCTCGTCGGTTCTGACCTTCACGAGCATAGGCATGTGCGAGTTCTCCCGGCCGGCAGGCAGACCCCCTTCGCGCA
>DATKFK010001118.1:0-19474 GCA_035544375.1 Thermoanaerobaculia bacterium | reverse complement strand
TGCAGGACGGCGGCTCGATGCGCGGCCCGAGCCGCAATCCCGGCGCCGACACGATTCCCCCGGCGTTGTGGACGACGACGGCGGGATGCGAGACGGGTTGGGCCGTGCCCGACCCCGCCGACCCCGACGTCGTCTGGGGCGGTTGCTACGCCGGAGTCGTGGAGCGTTACGACGCGCGCACGCGCATGTCGCGCACGGTCTCGGTCTGGCCCGAGCGGACGATGGGGGCCAATGCCGGGCAGGTCAAGCACCGCATGAACTGGACGTTCCCGATCGCGATCTCGCCGCACGACCACGCCACCGTCTACGTCGGCAGCCAATACGTGGTGCGGACCAGCGACGGCGGCGAGCACTGGACGGCGATCAGCCCCGACCTGACGTTGAACGACCCGTCGATGATGGGGGATTCGGGCGGCCTGACCATCGACAACCTCTCGGTCGAGTACGCGGGGGTCGTGTTCTCGATCGCCGAGTCGCCGCTCGCCAGGGGAGAGATCTGGGCGGGCACCAATGACGGCCTGGTGCAGGTGACGCGCGACGGCGGCGCGCACTGGACCAACGTGACGCCCGGGAAGGCCCTGCTCCCGCCAAGGGGCTCCGTCGAATCCGTCGAGCCGTCCCCTCACGAGCGCGGGACCTGTTACGTCGCGGTCGACCTGCACCAGGTCGACAACCGCGACCCCTTCGTCTTCAAGACGACCGATTACGGAAAAACGTGGAAGCCAATCTCGTCAGGCATCCCCAAGAGCCCGTTGTCGTACGTCCACGTCGTCCGCGAGGACCCTTTCCGGAAGGGCATGCTCTACGCCGGGACCGAAAACGGCCTCTACCTCTCGTTCGACGACGGCGCGCACTGGCGTCCGCTGCAGTCGAAGCTGCCGCACGCGCCGGTCTACTGGCTGACCGTCGAGCCTCGCTTCCACGACCTCGTGGTCGCGACCTACGGGCGGGGTTTCTTCATCCTGGACGACGTCACGCCGCTCGAGGGGTGGAGCGACGAGATCCATGATTCATCGCAGCACCTCTTTGCGCCCGTGCCCGCGTACCGGTTCCGAGCGGTATCGCAGCCGGCCTATGCTCCGGCCGGGACCGCGGAAGGAAAGAACGGGCCGGACGGCGCGCTCCTGAGCTACTGGCTGAAGCAGGAGGTGCCCAAGCCGAAGCAGACACCCGACGAGGAAGAGGCGGCGAAGGAGAAGCCGCCGCTCGTCCAGCTGCGGGTCTTCGACGCGAGCGGCGCGAAGATCCGCTCGTTGCGCGGGACCGACAAGGCCGGCATGAACCGCGTCGTCTGGGACCTGCGCTACGACCCGATCCCGGAAGTGCGCCTGCGCGCCACGCCGGAGGGCAACCCCCACGTGCGGGAGGAGAAGCGTTTCGTGAGGAAGGACCGCCGCCCGGTGCTCTACTACGGGATCGAAGACGCCACCAGGGGGCCGCTCGTCCCGCCCGGCACCTACACGGTGAAGCTACGGGTGGGCGACCGGGAATCCACCGCCCAGGTCGAAGTCCGCAAGGACCCGGGCTCCGCCGGCACGCCGGTGGACGTCGAGGCCGCGGCCAGGTTGTCGCTGGCGATCTACCGTGACGCGGGCTCGGCCGCCGAGATGGTCGGCGAGCTCGAATGGACGCGCGTGCAGCTCGAGCAGCAGAAGCAGCGCCTCGCCGCGGCGCAAGCGGACGTTGCGCTCGTCGATTCCGTCTCGGGCCTGCAGAAGAGCGCCGAGGAGATCGAGGCTGTCCTCCTGCATCCGACGATCACGGAAGAGGACCAGAAATCGTTCCGCGGACCGCTCGGCCTCTTCCTCAAGCTCGTCTGGCTGAATGCCGAGGTCTCGACCGGCGCCGCCGACGTCTCGGGCAACGCCGACCTGGCGCCCACAGAGCCCGAACGCGAGGTCTTCGCGCTGCTCGACCGCCAGCTCGACGAGGCGCGCCAGAGGTTTCGGTCCCTCTACGACGAGAGCGTTCCGGCGTTCAACCGCGCGATGGCGGCAAAGGGGATGGCGGGGATCGGCCCGGTCAGGGAAGTCCCGCCGGAATTCCCCAAGGAAAAGGAAACGAAGCCGGACGAGGACGACGACTGAGCAATCGGGGTTCGGCGCCACCAGCGCGGGCCGCTTCATTCTTGCTCGGGCGGAGCCAGGAGCCTCAGGTGTGGAAAGTAGGTGCGGTATCTCTGGGTGTCCCGCGTCAACAGCGGCAGACCGGTGACCGCTGCGTGAGCTCCGATGTAAAAATCGGGTAACGGAGAGCGGCGGATTCCTCCTCGCCGGCGATACTCGAGAAAGCACTTGCCGGCCAGGAAACCCGCTTCCCAGGGTAGGGGATCGCGGCGGAATGAGTCCGCAGGGAGCGCCGCATCGAGCTGCTCGATGCGTTCGCAGCCGATGGAAATCTCCGCGTAGATGAGCGGATTGATCACCAGCATGCCGCGGTCGGCACAACGCGCGAGCATGGAGCTCGACCATTCCCCCCAGCGAGGATCGTCGGTGAGCACGTCCAGGATCACATTGCTGTCGACGAGAACGCTGCTCAGCTCTCCCGGCGGGTCAAAGCCATGATCTCTTCGGTGCTCAGCCCCGACGTCGCCCGCCCTCGCAACCGTGCCAGAAGTCTCTCCCCTCTGCCTCCTGCTGATTTTTCGTCCCGCATGATCCGGACGCTGTTGCCCTCCACCTCGAAGTGCACCTCGGTATGCGGCAGCAGCCCAACGCGCTCCCGAATGTCGATGGGGATGGTGACCTGCCCCTTGCTGGTGATCCGCATGAATCCTCCTGTTTGAAAGAGTCATACTTTTCCAACTCTTACATCATCCTACAGGTCTGTCAACCAACCGGTCCGGAGCCTGTCGGGACAGGGGCGCGTTTTGGCGGCTGCTCCTCACTGGAGTGTTCAGGCAACAGCCCAGGCCAGGCTGCGACCCGCTCTTGCCAAGGAGAAAAGCGATGAAGACGCCTGTCACACTCCTCTCGGCGCTGCTCGGCGCCGCCCTCGCGGCCGCGCCGCTCGCCGCCTCCGGTCCTTACCAGATCATCGGCACGGCCGTGAGCCAGGAAGGCGACCTGGTGCGCACCGAATACACGGTCAGCGCGGGTCCCAACCCGCTCGACCGCTTCAAGATGACCCACCTCGTCAAGGCGGACCCGGGCGAGCGTTCGCAGGGTTCGATCCTGCTGCTGCCGCCGCTCGGCACGGCGTTCGACTTCTACGAGCAGCGCGACGAGGCGGGCTCTCCCGGCAGCTCGATGGCCGAGCTCTTCGCGCAGCGCGGACTCGACGTCTATGGCTACTCGCCCCGTTACGAGGGCATCTCGGCGGGCCTCTGCGAGGCCGGGTTGATCGATTGCTCGATCATGAAGACCTGGGGCCTGCAATCGCTGGTCGACGACGTGACCTTCATCCGGTCGCAGATCGCGGTGCTCCATCCCGGCACCAAGATCGTCGTCGGCGGCCTTTCTCTTGGATGCATGACCTCGATCGCCGTGGTCAACGCCCATCCTGGCGACTACGACGGGATCGTCACCTGGGAAGGCATGATCTACTCGGCCGACCCCCAGGTGCGCGCCCTCGACCAGGGCTATTGCTCGGCGCTCAACGCCCAGCTCGCCGCCAACATCCTGTATGACGACGTGGGGGACAACCTGCTCAGGCGGCTCACGACCCTGGCCCGCGTCACGCCGGCCGGCCTGACTCCGGTCCCCATCGCCCCGCCCGGGCTGACCAACCATCAGGCGCTGGTGTCGTTCGTCAGCGTACCGACCCCCGGCCCGTATACGGGAACGGTGCCCAACGAGGTGCTGCTCAACGGCAGCGTGGCCCAGGACCGCCTGCTCTTCGCCTCCGAGCCGCGGCTCTACGAGACGGTCTCGCGCTTCGCCAGCTACTCGCCGACGGCCTTGCTCGCCGACGTCACCTGCTCGATCGCCGGCGCCACGACCACCTTCACCGGGAACCTCGGCAGCTTCACCGGCCCGCTGCTGGCGATCGGCGGCGGCCACGCCTTCGGCGCCTACATGGGGGACCAGGTCGCCATCTTTGGATCGACCAGCAAGCAGTTCATACTGACGCCCCTCTTCGGTCACGTCGATCACTACACCACGGCGGACCACCGGACGTACGTCGAGGAGCCCATCCTCGCTTTCGTGGCACGCGTTTTTGGCAGGTGAGGCCGCGCAGGGCCGGCCGGGCAGGTGAGGCCGGGCGAGGTTCCGCCGCGGCTGCGGACAGCTTGCCGGGAGGCCAAATCAGTCCCCGGGTGCGGGCTCGTGGACGTCTTCGCCGTAGGGCATCACCTGAAAGCCCTCCGCGCCCGCGGCCAGGCGCAGGGCATCGTCGAGGCTGACGAAGCCCACCCGCTGGGGACGTTCGCGGCACCAGAGGAGGGCGGCAGCCAGCTGCAAGGAGTCGGCTGCTCGCAGCGGGTGGACGGCGAGGAGCCGCAGCGCCCGGGCCCGCACCTCCTCGACCGGCTCGACCTCGAACGCTCGCGCTCGCAGGTGATCGAGGACCTGGTGGGCCTGGCGCAGGCCCGAGCGCTGCAGCGTCCCTTCCCGTTGCAGACGCGCGAGGGCGCTGGCGCATTCGACGGCGGCGCCCCACCAGAGGACGACCGCCGGGTCCCGCCGCAGGAGCCCTTCGAGGCGTTCACTGGCGGGCTGCCGGACCAGCAGCGGAACGAGAGCGGAGCTATCCCAGAATTTCACCGGCCCGATCGACGCTCGTCGAGGAGGGCACGCAGGGAGAGGCCGGCGGCGTCGGCGGGCCGCGGCAGGCGCCAGAACTCGGCGCCCAGCGCCCTGTCTGGCGCGTCCGGAGCGCGCAGGATGCCGGCGCGAACCAGCTCGTCCGTCGCCGCCTCCGGCATCGCGGAGGGCAGCGGCACGATCTTGGCGATCGGCCTGCCGTGCTCGGTCACCAGGATCTCCTCGCCAGCCTTGACCCGAGCCAGGGCTTCGGACAGCGACGCCTTGAGCTCGGTCACGCCGGTGGTTCGCACGCTGGCCAGATTATCCAGAACGAACTGACCCGTCAAGTCAGTTTCGCGCGCGACCGCAAGCGACGTCAGCGGCTGCATGGCGCCGGCATCCCCCGCGAGTGGAATCCGGTCTCAGTAGCGGCCGGCGGAGTAGTCGATGCCGCGGCGCACCTGCCCGATCGCGTCATCGACCAGCTCGATGGCGCGCACGCGATGGCCGCCCTTGTCGGGCAGCGCCGCCTGGAGCTCGGCGCGGGCGGCACGCAATTCATCGAGGGCCGCCACCATGTGCGGCTGTCCGGGGCCGGTTGCACAACCGATGGCGAATGCGGCGCCGAATGCGAAGGCTGCCCAGAGGCACCGCCTGAGCCACGACGTCTGACGCGGAGGTTCCATGTCCGGTTCTCCGGTCCGCTTCGCGGCCTCAGTGGTTGCGTTCATACTCGATGCCCCTGTCGACCTCGGCGATCGCTGCGATGACTCGCTCGATCGCCTTGACGCGATGGCCGCCCTTGTCGGGGCTGGCCGCGTCGAGCTCGGCCTTGGCCAGGCGCAGGTGCTCGCGCGCCGCGACCATGTGCGGTTGATCGGCGGTTGCCCGGCCGGCAAGGATGCCGGCAAGCACCAGGACGCCGAGGACCAGCGCGCAGCAGACACGACGGACGGCGGGGTTAAACTGGGCAGGCATGGGGACCTCCAGTTTTCCGGCGAAGCGTCATCGCTCCGCCGCCGGGTACCAGACGACGAGTTGGCGCAATCCCTATCACGGCACCTTGAAACGCGCAAGGTGACAAGTGCCTGATGCGCGCGGCGCCGCGGCGCGGCTGAGCGAAGGGCAGCGATGACCGCCGGGGGGGCGGGCGCACCCGGCGCCCAGGGTCAGGCGCTACAGGTCGAGCAGGTTGCTGTGCTGCAGGAGGCTCCGCACCGCGGTCACCACGGCCAGGGGGTCGGCGTGCTCGGCGTTGCCGATGCACACCGAGACGTGACCCTCCTGGATGGGATGGACGAGCTGGAAGAAGTTGCCGTAGCGGACCAGCAGGTAGCGCAGGCCGCCGCAGTCGAGGTTGCCGCGCTGGGTGGTCATCTTGAGCAGCACCGGATTGACGAACAGCTCTTCGTAGCGGTCGGTCTCGTTGGAGTCGACGCCAATCACCCCGGGCCGCTGGAACATGCTGAGCGCATTGGCACGGTAGAGCGCCACGTAGCGCACGTCGAGCGAGGCGGCGAAGATCTCGGCGACCAGGGAATCCGGCTCCACTCCGCCATTGTAGCGCCGTTGCCGGCGGCTTCCCCGGGGCCTTCCAGCATACAACGAAGGTCTGTCGGTGAGGTGCCGACCTGGCGCCCCACGCCTGGTGGGCGCCTTGGGTCCGTTCGTACCTTCGCCCTTGCGGAGCCGCTTCCGGAGTGGGACTATATTGGCCGCCGGCAACCGCCGCCGGCACTCTCATCCGGAAAGGAGGGCCTGCATGGCCACCGTCGAACCGCGCAGCGGGCTGCACGGGCTGGCTCCGCATTGGGGCCTGTTGCTCACGCTGGGCATCGTCGAGCTGGCGCTGGGCGTGATCGGGCTGGGAGTCGTCGGCCTGGTGACGCTCGCCTCGGTCATCTTCTTCGCCTGGCTGCTGCTGTTGAGCGGGGTGATGCACCTGGTGCGGGCCTTCCGCACCCATGGCTGGGAAGGCGTCGCGCTGCACCTGCTCATCGGCATCCTGCAGGGGGCGGTCGGCGTGCTCATCCTCCTGCGGCCGGCGGCCGGAGCCGCCTCGCTCACCTTGCTGCTGGCGGCGCTGTTCCTGGTCTCCGGGCTGTTCAGGCTCGCCTTCGCGCTGGCCGTGCGCATCGATGGCTGGGGCTGGCAGGTGCTGTCGGGCCTGGTCACCTTCGTGCTGGGTCTGCTCGTCGCCGCCGGCTGGCCCGGCTCGAGCGTCTGGGTGATCGGCACCTTCATCAGCATCGACCTGATCTTCGGCGGCTGGTCCTTCATCATGATCGCGCTGGCCGTGCGCCGGGTGGCGCCGGCTGCCACCTGACGGCCGGACGTTGCCGCGCCGCGGCGGCGACAGGCCCGGCCCGGCCTCCGGGCCGGACCCACTTGCCGGCTGCGGTCAGCCGGCGGCGGCGCCCTGGCGGTTCCTGAAGCCGCGCTCCTCGAGCCAGCGGAGCACGATCCGCAACGCATCGGGACGGATCTCGTGTCCCATCTCGAGCTCCCGGTAGGTGATGGCGACGCCGAACTGACGCAGCGCCTCGCGCGATTCGCGGGCCCTTTCGACGTCGATCATCGGGTCGGCCGTGCCGTGCATCACCAGCGCGGGCAGCCCGACAGTTTCAGGGAGGCGGGGAAGGTCGTCGACCAGCAACTGCGGCAGCCAGGTGGATAGCCCGATCAGGCCCGAGTACCGCGCCGGATCGCGCAACGCCAGGTCGTACGCCATGGTACCGCCCTGGCTGAAGCCGCCGACCACGATGGCGTGCGGGTCCACGGGGTAGAGGGTGCACGCCTGCTCGACGAAGCGGCGCAGCAGCTCGGCGCCATGCTTGAACTCCGCGATGCCGGGCGGCTGCCCCGGCACCAGCGGGAACCAGCCAAAGCCTCTCTGGCCGCCGCCGATCGGCACGACGATGGGACCCTGTGGGCAGAGCACCAGGGCGCGGCCGTCGTGCACCATGGGCGCCAGACCGAGAAGGTCGTGGGCGTTGGCACCCCAGCCGTGGACCAGGACGAGGGTCGGGAACGGACCTTCGCCGCCGGGGACATGCGCGGGGTAGAGGAGCGCGCTCGGGCTCATGGGGCGCGAGGATACCGCAGCGCCCTGGCCCGGCGCCTGCACGGCGAGGACGCCGATACCCGCGGGGCCTATATGTTCACCATTTACATTGATTGTCATATATGTGATTATGGTGTCCAGAGGTATGAAGCATATGAAGGAACGGCCGGCCGCTCGTCGCCTGACGAGCGCCGTCGCCGGTAGCCGGGGGGGCGGGAAGGGAGCGACGAGATGGTAAGGCAGATCGTCATCGTCGGCGGCGGCACCGCTGGCTGGATGACCGCGGCGTACCTCCGTAAGACCCTCGATCCGGCCTGCGACATCACTCTCGTCGAGTCCGGGAACATCCGCACGGTCGGCGTCGGCGAGGCGACGTTCAGCACCATCAAGCTGTTCTTCGACTGGCTCGACCTCGACGAAACCGAGTGGATGCCGGCCTGCAACGCCAGCTACAAGATGGCGATCAAGTTCGTCGACTGGACGGCGCTCGGCGGCCACTTCTACCATCCCTTCCAGCGCTTCGAGACGGTGGACGGCGTCAACCTCGGCGAGTGGTGGCTGAAGCTGAAGTCGGGCTTCGAGCCCTGCGACTACGCCTGTTTCACGGTTCCGGCGCTGTGCGATCACCTGCGCTCGCCGCGCTTCCTCGACGGGCGCGTGTTCGACGACCAGGTGCAGTCGTGCTTCACCGCCGAGCACCGCGCACGCAAGGGAGTGCTGGCGGATCACCTGGTGCAATACCCGTACGCTTATCATTTCGACGCCTCCCTGCTTGCCGACTTCCTCAAGGGTTACGCCATGCAGCGCGGCGTGCGGCAGGTGGTCGACGACGTGGTGGAGGTGACGCGGCGCGCCGACGGCGGCGGCGACATCGCCGCGGTGGTGACGCGGGAGCACGGCCCGCTGGGCGGCGACCTGTTCGTCGACTGCACCGGCTTTCGCGGGCTGCTGATCAACCAGACGCTGGGCGAGCCGTTCATCCCGTTTTCGCGCAGCCTCCTGTGTGACAGCGCCATCGCCATGCAGGTCCCGGACGACATCGCCGCCCACGGCATCGAGCCTTTCACCACCGCGACGGCCAAGGCCTCCGGCTGGATCTGGCGCATACCGCTCTATGGCCGCATCGGCACCGGTTACGTCTACAGCAGCGCTTTCGCGGACGCCGACGAGGCGGAGCGCGAGCTGCGCCGCCACGTCGGTCCCGCCGCCGACGGCTGCTCGGCGGCGCGCCTGCGGATGCGCATCGGCCGGTGCCGCAACTCATGGGTGGGCAACTGCGTCGCCATCGGTCTGGCGAGCGGCTTCGTCGAGCCGCTGGAATCGACCGGCATCTTCTTCATCCAGCACGGCATCGAGACCCTGGTGGACCATCTGCACGCTCCCCCCGAGGAGGAGATGGTGCGCAGCTACAACCGTTCGGTCGCGGAGTGCATCGACGGGGTGATGGAGTTCCTGACCCTGCATTACCGCGCCAGCGACCGCCGCGATACGCCCTTCTGGCGGGCCGCCACGAGCGAGACCGAGGTGCCCGAGACGCTCGCGGAGCGCCTGCGGCTGTGGCGCCGGCGCCTGCCGAACCGGCGCAACGCCAACGCCGCCTACCATGGCTTCGAGGCCTACTCGTACGCGGTCATGTTGCTGGGGCTCGGCGGCCCGCTCGCGGAGAGCCTGCCGGTCCTCGACCTGATCGGCCCGGGCAACGCGCTGGCGGCCTTCGAGAGGGTGCGCGCCCGCGCCGCGCAGCTGGTCGAGACGCTGCCGTCGCAGTACGAGTACCTGACCCATGCCCGCGGCGTCGGCAGCCGGTTCTTCCGTGAGCAGCGCGATGCGGCGGCGCGGGAGGAGCAGGCGGCGGCCGCTGCCCAGGCGGCGCGCTCGTCGTCGGCGAGCGCGGCTTAGGCGCCCCAGCCCTAGCCCTCGATCCGGGCCGGGCGGCGCGGGTGATACGCTCTTCGCCAGCGTAACGACCACTGCCGGCCGAGATGATCACAGAGCAGCGCACGAGATGGGCCGGCGGCCCGCTCCTGGCCGTGTCCCTGGCCCTCGCCGCCTGGTCCTCGCCGACCGTTCCGGCCGGGGCGGTAGGGCCGGCGGCCGGCGCGGCCCCGCCGCGGACGCTCACCATCCGCGCCGGCAAGCTCCTCGACGGCCGCGGCAAGTCCATGAGCCAGGTGGCGGTCGTCGTCGAAGGCTCGCGGATCGCCAGCGTGCGGAGCGGGGAAGCCGGCGTGGCTGGCTCCGAGGCGGCGGCCGGCACGTGCGACCTCCAGGGCCTGACGCTGCTCCCGGGCGGCATCGACACCCACGTCCACATCGGCTGGCACTTCGACGCCAACGGCCGCTCGCGCTCCGAGGCCGGCCCCGGCGAGCCGGCCACGGAGAGCATGCTCTACGCGGTCGAGAACGCCCTGGCCACGGTGCGCGGCGGCATCACCACGGTGCAGAGCCTGGGTGCGCCGGAGGACCGCGAGCTGCGCGAGGCGCTGGCGCGCGGCATCATTCCCGGACCGCGCCTGCTCACCTCGCTGACCCCGATCGACGACGAGACCGGTCCGCCCGAGGCCATCCGCGCCGCCGTGCGCAAGCTGGCGGCCGGCGGCGCGGACGTGGTGAAGGTCTTTGCCTCGAAGAGCATCCGTGACGGCGGCGCACCGACCCTGAGCCAGGAACAGCTCGACGCCGCCTGCGGCGAGGCGCGGGCGCACGGGCTGCGGTCGGCGGTGCACGCCCACGGCATCGAGAGCGTCCGCCGCGCCGTCGCCGCCGGCTGCGGCTCGATCGAGCACGGCGTGCTGCTCGACGCGGCGACCCTGCGGCTGATGGCCGAGCACGGCACCTGGTTCGACCCCAACATCGACCTGGTGTTCCGCAACTACTTCGAGAACCAGGCGCACTTCATCGGCATCGGCAACTACACGGCGGCGGGCTTCGAGCAGATGCGCCAGGCGGTGCCGCGCGCCCTGGAGGTGTTCCAGAAGGCGCTGGCGACGCCGGGGCTCAGGGTCGTGTTCGGCACCGACGCGGTGGCCGGCGCCCACGGCCGCAACTTCGAGGAGCTCGTCTACCGGGTCGAGCGGGGCGGGCAGGACCCGATGGCGGCCATCGTCTCGGCGACCTCGCTCGCCGCCGCGAGCCTGGGCCTGGGCACCCGCACCGGCACCATCGCCCCCGGCTACGAGGCGGACCTCATCGCCGTGGAGGGCGATCCGCTGCGGGACATCCGGGCGCTGCTGCGCGTCGCCTGGGTGATGAAGTCCGGCCGCGTGGTCAGCAACCAGGTCCGCTGCCGGTAGCCGCGCCGCGCGGCGCCGCCAGCGGCGGCGGTGGCGGTGCCGGTGGCGGCGAGCCCGGGGTGACCGGCCCCAGGGACGGGTCCGGCGCCGGGCAGTCCTCGCCGGCGTTCCAGGCGCCGCCCAGCTGATCGCATTGCGGTCCCGCCAGCATCGCGCAGTAGGAGCGCTGCCCGGTCGAGAACGTGCAGGCGCCACGCACCGCGCCGGCCGGCAGCGACTGGCCGAGCAAGCGCAGGAGGATCGCCACCACGTCGCCCTCGGCGGCAGCGCCCTCCGGGCCCGGGGCCGCCGGAATGGCCGGCGCCACCGGCTCCACGGGCAGAGCGGCCGCGCCGGCTCCAGGCGTTCCCGGGGTTCCCGGCGCGCCCGGGGCACCGGCGCCCGGGGCACCCGCGGCCGGCGCGGCGGCCGGGGGAGGCAAGACGTCGGGGCCCGTGGGAGTGTCGGCGAAGGCTGCCACCAGCACGATCTCGTAGGGCAGCGACCAGTCGAGGACCCCAGGCAGCCGGGCGCTGTTGGCGACCCGCCAGGAAAGCAGCGACAGGTCGATGCGCGGGATGCCGATGGCGTGCAGCGCCTCGCCCTTGTGCAGGGCCTTGAGCCTGGCATAGGGCGCCGTGCCCGCGGCTGCCACGATGCGCCGCTCATGCACCAGCAGGTCGCCCGCCGCGTCGAGGATGGCCGCCCTGACGCTGAGGCCGTCGGCGAGCAGGTGGGTGGGCTCCTCGTTGAGGCGGACCACGAGCTCCACGTAGTTGAAGCCGGCCATGCGGGTCGTCACGGTGACCGTGCCGTCGGCCGTCGTGATGTGGCTGGACAGCTGCTCGTAGTCGTGGAACGCCTGGGCGGCATCCTTGTAGGCGAAGCCGGTGATCGGCTGCAGGGAGCCGGTCAGGTCCAGGTCCCCGACCCGCAGCAGGGGGTGGATCTCGAAGACGTGCGGCGGGTTGGTGGTGGTCGCGGGCTGCAGCGGTTGACCCTGGACGTGCTCGGCATCGCCGCCGTGCTCGCACCACAGGCGCCAGACGCCGCGCAGCGGGAGCGGTTGGCCGCCGCGCTCGGCCTGATGGATGAGCGCCACGGCCTCGGGCTGCAGGGCGGCGTTCATCACCTCGGCCACCGCCGCCAGGCCGATTTCGGGCGCTCGCCCGGCGGCGTGCAGATCGCCGTCGCTCGCCGGCGGGTTGGGCCGCGGGTGCGCCTTGTCCACCGTGAAGACGGCGTCGATGGTGGCGCGGTCCTTGTATTTCTCGACAAAGGAGGTCTGCAGCGTGATCTGGATCTCGGCCTGTGCCGCGCCGGCCCGCAGCAGGCCGGCCAGCAGCAGGGCGCCCGCGACGGCGGAGCGGGGGCGCCGCGCGCCGTGATCTCGGGAGCTCGACATGCTGGGAACCTCCTTGGACCGCCGATGGCGGCCGCGCTGCATCCTGCGGGGCCCCGTTGTGGCCTTCCATTATAGATCACTGTAAGGCTTCTCCCTGTTGAGCGGGGTGCGGTCGTCCGGGCCCTCGCGGCCGTCCGGAGGGCTCTCGTTCAGAACGACCGATCGTGCTATTGTCGAAGCCGGAAGGAGTCGGGAGAAGACCGCGCTGCCGTGGCGGCCAGGGAATCGCCACCGTCGTCGAACGGCTTCAGGCCGAGGAGACATCCATGCCCAAGGCGTTAGAGCAGATGCAGCAGCTGGTGCGCGGCGAGGTACCGCTGCCGCCGATCGCGCGGCTGATCGGCTTCGAGGTGACGGCGGTCGAAAGCGGCCGCGTGGTGGTCGAGCTGGCGGCCGACGAGCGCTTCGCCAACCCGATGGGCACCCTGCACGGGGGCGTGCTCTGCGACATCGCCGACGCCGCCATGGGCATGGCCTACGCGTCTCGCCTGCAGGACGGCGAGTCGTTCACCACCCTCGAGCTGAAGATCAACTTCCTCAAGCCCGTGTGGCGCGCCCGCCTGCGGGCCGTCGGCACGGTGGTCAAGATGGGCCGCACCGTCGGCCTCGTCGAGTGCGAGATCTGCGACGAGCAGCGCGCGCTGGTCGCCAAGGTATCCAGCACCTGCATGACGCTGCGCGGCGAGGCCGCCGCGGGGCGCAGCGTCCAGGTGGGCTAGTGGCATGTCCTGGAGAAATCGATAGCGGATGGCGTAGCAATCGGCGGCGCGGGCAAGGCGCGCCGACGCAGGCATAGCAGGGACTATGTCGAGGAGGCGCAACGCCGCCCCCGTCGCCGAGGGCAAGCCAGGCGCTATCGATTTCTCCAGGACATGCCACTAGGGCCAGGCGCGCCAGGGCGGGGGCGGCGCCTCGGCGCCGTGCCGGCTCAGCTGCCCGGCGCCGCCTGTGCGGCGGCGGCTGCCGGCCCGGCGGCCGGCTGGGCCGTCCGGAGCGCTTGGGCCGGCTGGGCCGCCTGGGCCGGTTGGAGCCAGGGCGCCGCGAGCATCAGGCCGAGGTCGAGCTCCGGATAGACGGGATGGCGGGCGAGCAGGTCGGAGACCCGCCCGCGCGCCTGCTCGGCGGCGGCCGGGTCCAGAGTGTATCGGGCCTGGCTGCGCTCGCCCGCCTTGGCGCCGGCAG
The DNA here is from genome assembly GCA_035544375.1 of Thermoanaerobaculia bacterium. GTDB lineage: Bacteria > Acidobacteriota > Thermoanaerobaculia > Multivoradales > UBA5704 > JASLEW01. The sequence continues at coordinate 5,863 of DATKFK010001118.1, read as the reverse complement.
CCAGGGTCTCGGGCGTGGTGTGGGTGAGGACGAGGCGCATGATGGCGGCGATCTCGCGCATCTCGGCGGCGCCCATGCCTAGGCTGGTGGCCGCCGGCGTGCCGAGGCGCAGGCCGCTGGTGTACCACGGGCCGTTGGGGTCGAAGGGGAGGGAATTGCGGTTGAGCGTCAACCGGCACTCGCGCAGCGCCGACTCGGCCTGGCGGCCGGTCAGGCCCAGCCGGCTCACGTCCACCAGCACCAGGTGGTTCTCGGTGTCGCCGGTGACCACGCGGAGCCCCTCGGCGAGGAGCGCCGCCGCCAGCTCGCGGGCGTTGTCCACGATGCGCTGGGCGTAGCGCTGGAACTCCGGCCGCAGCGCCTCGCGGAAGGCCACCGCCTTGGCCGCCATGGCGTGAGGCAGGGGCCCGCCCAGCACCGTGGGGCAACCCTTGTCGACCCACTCGGCGAATTCCTTCTGGCACAGCACCAGGCCGCCGCGCGGACCGCGCAGGGTCTTGTGGGTGGTCGAGGTGACGACGTGCGCGAACGGCACGGGATCGTAGTCGCCGCGGAAGACCTTGCCGGCGACGAGGCCGGCGAAGTGCGCCATGTCGACCATCAGCACCGCGCCGACCTCGTCCGCCATCTCGCGCAGGCGCGCGAAGTCGATCTTGCGCGGATAGGCGCTGTAGCCGGCGAGCAGGATGAGCGGCCGCACCTCGCGCACCTGGGCGTGCAGCCGGTCCAGGTCGAGCAGGCCGGTCTGGCGATCGACGCTGTAGCCGTGGGCCTCGAACAGCAGGCTCGAGACGTTGTAGCGGTAGCCGTGGGTGAGGTGGCCGCCGGAGTAGTAGTCCATCGCCAGCAGGCGCTGGCCGGTGAAGGCCGCGCGGATGCGCTGCCAGTCGGCGGGCGCGATCTTGACCAGGTTCTTCTCGCCCAGCTCGTCGGCCAGCGGCCGCTCGACCCGCGCCGACAGGATGCTCAGGAAAGCCACCAGGTTGGCGTCGGCCCCCGAGTGCGGCTGGACGTAGGCATGGTCGGCGCCGAACAGCTCGCGGGCGAGCGCCGCCGCCTCGCTCTCGATCGCGTCCACGTTGTCGCAGCCGGCGTAGAAGCGGTGCCCGGGATAGCCCTCGGCATACTTGTCGGTGAGCAGGTTGCCGTGGGCGAGCTGGACGGCGAGCGAGCAGAAGTTCTCGCTGGCGATGAGCTTGAGGTTGTGCCGCTGATCGGCGAGCTCGCGCACGATGGCGCCGGCGATCCCCGGCGAGACCGCGGCGACCGCGTCGAGCGCCGCGTAGTAGGCTGTCGGGGCAGCCTGCGGGCGCTCGCCCGGGCGGCGGCCGACGTCGTCGAGGTAACTCTGCAGCAGGCCGGCTGTGCCGGCCGGGGTCTCACTCATCGCATCAACCCTCCCTGGGCGCGTAGGATACCTCGCTGGCGCACGGCTTGCTTCGTTGAGACGATCGATCATGCGCGCATCCGCCTTGCCGCTGCTGGCGGCGCTCGGCTGTGGTCTCTGGCTGGGGACGCCGGCGTCCCTGCGCGCGGACGACTCCAAGGCCCGTCTCGCGGCCTTGGATCCCAAGTACCGCGCCTGGCTCGAAGAGGTCGACCTGCTGATCGGCAAGGAGGAGCGCCGGCAGTTCCTCGAGCTCGCCAAGGACTACCAGCGCGACACCTTCATCCATCGCTTCTGGGAGGCCCGCAACCCGGTGCCCGGCAGCGCCCGCAACCCCTGGAAGGCGCAATGGGAGGCGCGCCTGGCGGCCGTCCGGAGCGTCTACGGCAATATCACCGAGGACCGCGCCCGCATGCGCCTGCTGCACGGCGAGCCCGGCGACGTGATCGAGACCGATTGCGGCATGGCCCTGTGGCCGCTCGAGATCTGGCACTACGCCGGCGGCGAGCGGATGCCCAGGAACATGTACCTGATCTTCTACTCGCACGGCGGCGGCTACCGCCTGTGGCGACGCGCGGAAGGCCGGGGGGTCCTCATCGCGCGCCTCAGCTCGATCGATCCGGTGGACCTCGGGCTGCGCCCCGGCAGCGGCGCCAGGTACACCCCCGACCAGAACGACGAATTCTTCGAGGTCTGGGCGCGGGACAACTGCGGCGGGTTGTCGCGCAACGTGATCAACGCGGTCGAGGGCACGGACCGCCTGGACATGGGCACCCTGCTCGATCAGCTGTTCGTGCCGCCGCCGCCCCACGACGCCGAGTGGCTGGCGACCTTCCGCGGCCTCGCCACCGACCTGCCGCCCGGCACCCTGCAGTCGCCGGCGCTGCCGGCGCGGCTCACGATCGCCTTCCCCGCCCGCGATCGCGACCGCACCGTGGTCGCGGGCCTGGTGCAGGTGACGGCCGGCGACGCCGCGGCGGCGGAGCTGGACGGGCAGAAGGCGTACAACTTCCTGCTCACCGGCGAGGTGCTGCACGATGCCGAGCTGGCCGAGTCGTTCCGCTACCGCTTCGACCTGCCGGCGGCCGGCCTGGCGGGCGACGTCCTGCCGCTGGCCTTCGAGCGCACGCTGCCGGCGGGCAACTACGTGCTGGTGTTGCGGGTCGAAGACCTCCACTCCCACCACAACTTCCGCGTCGAGCAGCCGCTGGCCGTGCCGGCGGCGGCGGGGCTGCCTGACGCCGCGGCGGCGCGCGGTCAGCCGCCGGTGGCGGCCGCTCTCGACGAGGCGCGCGCCGAGCTGCGGGCGAGCGCCGCAGCCGGCGCCGGCGGCGCGGCCAACCCGGATGCCGCCGCCACGGTGCGGCTGGTGCCGCCGCCCGGGAAGGCGCAGACCGGCGCCGTGCGCCTGGAGGCCGAGGCCAGCGGCCAGGGCATCCGCAGGGTGACCTTCTTGCTCGACGGCAAGGTGACGCTGTCGCGCATCCGGCCCCCCTACACGGTCGAGCTCAACCTGGGGCCGGTGCCCGAGACGCGCGAGGTGCGGGCGGTGGCCTACGACGCCGCCGGGCGCGAGCTGGCGAGCGACCTGCTGGTGCTCAACCCGCCGCGGCAGCGCTTTGCCGTTCGCCTGACCGAGCCGCGGATGGGCAGCCGCCATCGCGGGGAGGTGCTGGTGCGGGCCGAGGTGCACGTGCCGGACGGCGCCAGCCTGGACCGCCTGGAGCTGTTTCGCGACGACCAGCGGGTGGCGACGCTCTATCAGCCGCCTTTCGTGCAACGCATCCCCTTGCCGGCGACGATGGGTGGAGGGGGCGGGGCCGATGGCACGCGTGTGGCGCCGGGCGGCCGCGGAGCCGGCGGCAACGCAAAGGGCGGCGCGAGCTTCGTGCGGGCGGTCGCGTACCTTGCCGACGGCGCCACCGCCGAAGACCTGGCGGTGATCAATTCCCAGGACGTGGTCGAAAAGCTCGACGTGCGCCTGGTCGAGCTGTCGGCCGCCGTCTTCGACCGCGGCGGCAGGCCGGTCGCCAAGCTCGCCGCCGGCGACTTCGAGGTCCTGGACGGCGGCGAGCGGCAGACCGTGCTGCGCTGCGAGCGGGTGCGGGACCTGCCGCTGCACCTGCTGTTCGCCATCGACACCTCGGCGTCGATGGCGCAGAGCCTGCCGCAGGTGCAGCAGGCGGCGCTCGCCTTCCTGCAGCGGGTGCTGACCGCGCGGGACCGGGCGGCGCTGCTGACCTTCAGCGACAGCCCGGTGCTGCGCCTGCCGTTCACCGGCGACCTGCGGCTGCTGGGCGGCGCGCTGGCCGGGCTCAACGCCGAACGCGGCACGGCGCTCTACGACGGCCTGGTCTACGGGCTGTCCTACATGCGAGGCATCCAGCACGGCCAGTCGGCGCTGGTCCTGTTCACCGACGGCGCCGACCACATGAGCAGCCTCCGCTTCGACGAGGCGCTCGAGTTCGCGCGGCGGGCCGGCATTCCGATCTATGCGATCGGCGCCCGCGTCCCGCGCCTCGAGCTCACGGACCGGGGACGGCTGGAGAAGCTGGCCGAGGTGACAGGCGGGCGCAGCTTCTTCATCGAGTCGGCGGCCGAGCTCGACGGCGTCTACGCGCAAATCGCGGACGAGCTGCGCTCGCGCTACCTGCTCGCCTACCAGCCGAACCGCGCGCCGCGCCAGGGCGAGTTCCGCCCGGTCGAGGTGCGGGTGGCCGGGGTGGCCGGGAACGGGATGCGGGTGAAGAGCGCCGGCGGTTACTATCCTTGAGCATGCGCGCCGTCCGTCGCCTCGCCCTGGCCGCCCTGGCCCTGTCCCTGGGCACCCTCGGCATCCCGGCCGTGACCCGGGCGGCGCCGGGTGCCGCGGCCGGTGGCGCCGGGGGCGGCGGCGCCGGGGGCGGTGCCGGCGAGAAGGCGCGGATCGCGCGCCTCGACCCCAAGTACCGCGATTGGCTCGCCGAGGTCGCGCTGCTGATCGGCAGGGACGAGCTCGGACAGTTCCTGGCGCTCGACAAGGACTACCAGCGCGACGGCTTCATCCACCGCTTCTGGGAAGCGCGCAACCCCTACCCGGGGAGCAGCCGCAATGCCTTCCAGGCGCAGTGGGAAGCCCGCGTCGAGGCGGCCCGCACCAATTACGGCAACCTCACCGAGGACCGCGCGCAGATGCTGCTGCTGCACGGCGACGCGCAGACCGTGTACAAGACCGATTGCGGCATGGCGCTGTGGCCGCTCGAGCTTTGGCGCTACGTCGCCGGCGACCGGCTGCCGCGGGACAGCTGGCTGGTGTTCTACCAGCGCGCGGGCGGCGGACCCTACAAGCTGTGGCGGCGCCTGGAGGGGTTCCAGGCGCTCAAGTCGTCCGGCAGCAGCAGCATGGAGTTACGCGGCGAGGACGACGCCTTCTCCTTCGAGAGATGGGTCGCCAGGCATTGCGTGGCAGGCGATCGGGATGCCGTGTTGCAGGCGATGTTCGCCGCGGACCGCGAGGACCAGACCGGCCTGCTCGATCACGTCTTCGCGCCGCCGCCGCCGCGCGACGTCGAGTGGCTGGGCAGCTTCCGCGGCCTGTCGACCGATCTGCCCGCCGGCGCGGCGCCGCTGCCCGCCAAGCTCGAGGTGCAGTTCCCGGCCCGCGACGGCGCGCGCACGGTGATGCAGGGCCTGGTGCAGGTGCCGGTGGCCGCGGCGGCCCCCGCCGATCTCGAGGGGCACCGGTCGTACAACTTCCTGCTCACCGGCGAGGTGCTGCACGAGAGCGAGCTGGTCGAGTCGTTCCGCTACCGCTTCGACCTGCCGGCGGCGGGGCTCGCGGGCGACACGCTGCCGCTCGCCTTCGAGCGCACGCTGCGGCCTGGCGACTACGTGCTGGTGTTGCGGGTCGAGGACCTGCACTCCCATCACAACTTCCATGACGAGCGGCAGCTGGCGGTGCCGGCCGCCGAGGCGCTGCCGGAGATCGGGACGACGCGCGAGCCGCCGGAGGTGAAGGCCGCCCTGGAGGCGGCGCGGGCCGAGCTGCGCGCCGCGGGGGCCGGAGGGGCGGCGAGCGGTGCGGCCGCCGGCAGCGGCCCCGCGGCCGCGGGGAGCGGCACCTCCGCGGCCGGCGTTGGCAGCGGCCCCGCAGCCGGTAGCGGGGCCAACGTGCACCTGGTGCCGCCGCCCGCCGAGGGCCTCACCGGCGCCGTGCGGCTCGAGGCCCAGGCGAGCGGCGACGGCATCCGCAAGGTGACCTTCTTCCTCGACGGCAAGGAGATGCTGTCGCGCGTCCGGGCGCCCTACTCGGTCGAGCTCAATCTGGGGCCGGTGCCGGTGACGCGCGAGGTGCGGGTTGCGGCCTACGACGGCGCAGGCCGCGAGCTGGCGAGCGACACGCTGGTGCTGAACCAACCCAAGCAGCGCTTCGCGGTGCGCCTGGTCGAGCCGCGTTCGGGCGGCAGCTATCGCGGCCGGGTGCTGGTGCGCGCCGAG
>DATKFK010001117.1:0-6196 GCA_035544375.1 Thermoanaerobaculia bacterium | reverse complement strand
CTTGCCGCTCTGCACCGCGAGGTGTGGATAGCGGCTGCCGGGGACCGCCGGCAGCACCGCCGGCGCCGTGCTGCCCAGATCGGCGTCCTGGTCCTGCAGCTGCTGGAAGTTGGTGGGCGTGTAGCTGTCGATCGGGCCGTTGCCGGCGGCGGCATTGCCGGCGGCGCTGGGCCGCAGCTCGATCACGCTGTCCCCCCAGTCGTGCCTGCCCTGCGGCACGTCGAAGGGACCGTTGCCGGTCGCGAAGAGAATGCGGTCCAGGTCGGAGTCGTAGACCACGCCGCCGCGCTGCCAGACCGCCGTCTGCACGCTGGGGCAGTCCGGGTTGCCGTGGGTGAAGTGCACCGGCTGGTCGCTGCAGTTGGCGTTCCAGACCTGCTGCGCGCCGCTGCCCAGGTCCACGGCGGTGACGTGCCCCTGGTAGTCCCCGGCGTCGCCGGGGTAGCCGCCGTTGGCGACGTAGAGGTACGAATGCCCGTTGGCGGCGGTCGCCACCGCCAGCGCCGGCGAGCACTTCTCGACCTCGGGCTTGAGCGTCGCGAGTTGCGGCCAGCCGCCGCCCGTCACCTCGCTGCCGTCACCCGCCAGGTACTGGTGCACCTGGCCCTCGAGGCCGTACGAGTAGATCATCCCGCGGCTCGGATCGACCGCCGGCGCCGAGGTCGTGTACTGCGGCCCGGTGGCCGGCTGGCGCGACCACAGGACGTTGCCGGTCGCCGCATCCACCGCGACCAGCTGGCCGTCGGTCGTGGTCACGTACAGCACGTCCAGCAATCCGCCGGGGGTGCTCACCCCGGACAGGTACACCGGCGCGTCGTCGACCGTCCCGGGCAACGACACCGAGTAGAGCAAGTGCAGGGTACCGACGTTGCCGGGCCGCAGCGTCGTCTCGAGCGCCGCCACCCCGCTATGGCGAGGGTCGTAGCCGAACTGCTGCCAGTCGCCGGGCGTGCCGTTGGCCGGGATGCCGGCCGCCTGCAGAGGATGGTGGGGTTGGGCGAGCAGCAGCGCCGCCGCCCCCGCGAGCGTCGCAGCAGTCCGCATCGGGCGTCTCCTCAATCGTCTCAATCGTCGTCGAGATCGCCTGCCCGCGCGCCGTCCAGCTCCGCGAAGTAGTCGGGCTTGACCAACACCTCCCGCGGCTTGCTGCCTTGCGGCGGCCCCAGCAGGCCGTCGCGCTCCATGATATCGATCAGCCGCGCGGCGCGCGAGAAGCCGATGCGCATGCGCCGCTGCAGGAAGCTGGCGGAGGCCTGGCGCTCGGCCACCACCAGGCGCGCGGCCTCGTCGTAGAGCTCGTCGTCGCTGTCGGCGCCGTCGCCGCCGGCGCCCTCGGACTCGGCGGGCGCGCGCAGCACGTCGGGGTCGAGGTCGGGCTTGCCCTGCTTCTTGAGCCAGCGCACCAGCGACGCGGTTTCCTGCTCCGAGACGTAGGCCCCGTGCAGCCGGATGACGCGCGAGGAGCCCGGCGGCATCATCAGCATGTCGCCCCTGCCCAGCAGCTTTTCCGACCCGATCTGATCGAGGATGGTGCGCGAGTCGTGACGGCTGGCGGTGGCGTAGGAGATCCGGCAGGGGAAGTTGGCCTTGATGGTGCCGGTCAACACGTCCACCGACGGGCGCTGCGTCGCCACGATCAGGTGGATGCCGACGGCGCGCGCCATCTGCGCCAGGCGGGCGATCGAGGTCTCGACGTCCGACGACGACACCATCATCAGGTCGGCCAGCTCGTCGATGATCACCACGTAGTAGGGCATCGGCTTGAGGTCGGCGGCGGTGACCGGGCTGCTCGGCGCGTCCTCCGAGAGCGCCAGCCGCTCGCGCACCTCGGGGTCGCAGATGGCGCGGTTGTAGTAGGCGATCGACCGCACGTGCACCTCGGCGAGCAGGCGATAGCGGCGCTCCATCTCGGCCACCGCCCAGCGCAGGGCGTTGGCCGCCTTCTTCGGATCGACGACCACCTCGGCCTTGAGGTGCGGGATGTCGGCATAGACCCCCAGCTCGATGCGCTTGGGGTCGATGAAGATGAACTGCACCTCGTCGCGCGTCGCGCGGTAGAGGATGGAGGTGATCATGCTCTGCAGGCCGACGCTCTTGCCGGCGCCGGTCGCGCCGGCCACCAGCAGGTGCGGCATGGTGGCGAGGTCGGCGTAGTAGGGCTCGCCGTAGATCGTGGTGCCGAGCGCCATGGTGAGCACCGAGGGCGACTTGCGGAAACGCTCGTCGGCGAGCAGCGAGCCCAGCCGGATGATGCCGCGCTCGCGGTTGGGGACCTCCAGGCCGAGTGTCGAGCGGCCGGGCAGGCGCTCGATGCGTACCGATTCCGCCTTGAGCGCCAGCGCCAGGTCGTCCTGGAGGTTGACGATGTGGCTCACCTTGACGCCGGGGGCCGGCTGGAACTCGAACACCGTGATCACCGGCCCCGGGCTGATCGCCTCGATCGAGCCCTCGACGCCGAACTCCGCGCAGCGGCTGCGAATCGACTCTCCCAGGCGCATCAGCTCGGCCTCGTCGGCCGCGTTCCTGCCGTCGCCCAGCTGCAGCAGGTTGACCGGCGGCAGCGCCCCGGGCGCCGCCTGGCCGCTGAAGGGCAGCCGGCTCTGCGGGGGCGCCGTCTGCCCCGGCTGCCCCGCCTGCCCCGGCGCCGATGGCGGCATCGGCGGGACCGATTGGGCGGCACGCGCCCTGCCGGCGGCCAGCACCGCCTGTGCCGTCCTCGCCCCCTGCGCCGCCGCGACCGCTGGCGGCGAAGCGCCCGGCGGCGAGGCGCCCGGCGACGCGCCACGAGAGGCGGCGCCGCCCGCCCGCCAGGCCGCCACGTCCGCGGCCCCGTCGCGCACCTCGAAGGGCTCCCACCGCGGCCCGGCGTCTCTTGCCGCGATGGCCGGGGCCGGCGCGGCCTGAGACATGGCTGCCGCCGGCGCGCCGGGGCGGGCGTCGCGCTCGGCCCCACCGACGCGGCGCAACCCGTAATCGACCGGGCCCTGGCGGTTGAAGACGCGCAGGGGCAGGTCGAGCCTGCCGCCGGTCATCGCCGCGATCGCCGCCGCCCCGGGGTCCCCCTCGGCCGCCGGCAGCTCGGGCGGCGCCGCGTCCCGCCGCGCCCGCCGCGCCCCTGGCGTTCCGGGCATCGCCGGCGTCCCTGGCGTTCCCGGCTTCGCCGGCATCCCGGGCGCCCCAGGCTCCCCCGCATCTCCCGCCTTGCCGCCCCGCCGGGCGTCGGCGGCCTGCTTTTCCTCGACCACCCGCTGCAGGTGCTTGGTGATCACCCGCCGCCGCGCCCGCTCCTTTTCGCGGCGCTCTCGCCGGCGCGCCCGCGCCAGGGTGGCGTCCTGCCACAGCCGGCGCGCGTTCTGCCGCCACGACGCCAGCACCTGGCCGAGCGTGGACTGCACCACCAGCGCCGCGCCGATGAGGGACGCCGAGGCCAGCACCAGCAGCGAGCCGGTGAAGCTCATGCGCTCGTCGAGCAGGCCGGCGAGCACGGTGCCGAACGCCCCGCCGGCGGGCACCGTCTCGCCGCGCCAGCCGATGCCGCCGGCCAGCAGCTGGCAGAGCCCCGGCAGCGCCGCGAGCAGCAGCAGGGAGCCGAACCCGCGCCCGACGACCCGCGCCGCGCCGCGCCGCCGCAGCCGCCGCCAGCCGGCGACCATCAGGAACAGGGGCAGCAGGAAGCAGCTGAGCCCGAAGAAGCCGAATCCCAGCGCCGCCGCCTGGGCGCCGGCGGGGCCGATCCAGTTGTGCGAGGGCGCCGCCTGCGGCAGCTCGTGGAAGAGGCTGGGGTCGCTGGGATGGTAGGTGGCGAAGCTGAAGGCCAGCAGCAGCGAGCCGCCGACCAGCGCCAGGCCCAGCAGCTCGTTGCCCTTCTCCGGCGACAGCGTCGGGCGCTCCGGCCGCTTGCTGGTGCGGGTGGCGCGGCTGGGGCGGGCGTCGGCGATGGACATGGCGCGAGTGGACCTGGCGGCGGCTCTCGAGAACGCGGCTAATCCCGCCCGGCCATCGTAGGGCCGGACCGGCAGGGCCGGCGGCGGCAGCGAGCAAACCCCGGCAGCGAGAATCTGGTTGAGGGATTCATCGCTAAGTAGCGTAGAAGTCTAGCACAACTGCCTGTCACCCCAGGCACTTACGGGCGGCTTTCCAGGGCGGAGGCTAGAAAAAACTCTCCCTTTGCGAGCGCGTGGACGAGGGCAAGAGGTAAGGTCGCGGAGCAAGCTGTCCGGGGACGTCTACCGGCGACCCGTAGAAAATAAGTGTCGGCGCGCTCTGCGACGAAGTCTCCGGAGTGCTCTTCTGCGGGGCGCCGGCCGACAGGGGGTGGCACGAACGCGGCCCGCACTCCGCCGGTTACCGCGCAGGATGGCTGTGCGAGGCGTGGTTGGTGGGCCTCGCCGCCTATGGTTTCATGCTAAGAGGATCGCCCACCGCCTGGCGCCCGAGGATAGACCGACCGCCATCTTGGCACATGCAAAGGCAAAGCCTAGCGCTGAGTCTTTAAGCAGCTTGATGCCGCCAGGGGGCGGCTCGCCCCGATTATCCTACTTCTTTGATGACTGCCATGATCAGCACCTCGATTGAAGTATCTCGCGATCCACTCTTGGCTGTCAACTTGGTGAGCGCAAGTACTTCACCCTCAGGCATCGTTCTGAAGGCACGCTCCTTGCGGTCCAGCCGAGGGGGCGGTAACCTGGCGGCACATAGTATTCCCCGATCTCGCCTTCGCTCATCTCATGGCCGAGACGTAGGTCATCGTCGGCGACCATTTTGACCTCGGGAAAGCTCTCGGGCAGCAGCAGCACGAGGTCCATCCGCTCGACTGGCGCAGCGGCACGCGCGACGTCGCATTCCAGGATGTCCCAGCCCTGCTCGCGAAGCGGGAGCATAGCACCACGCAAGCAGTCCCGCATGAAAATACTGAAGGGGGCGTCCGCGTCCGGCCCTGCAGGCAAGGGCGGGTTGAAGAAGACGAGGATCTCCCGCTTGATGCCGACGGGATCGGGACCCCTGGCGGCTCCCTCGCTCAGGCTGGGAACGAACTCCGAGGAACGCACCTCTCGACGGCCGTTGCGCACGGTGCAGGAAACTCGCCCAGGGAAATCCGTGGCCGAGGTCGAGCCGACCGTTAGGCGGTGACAGGAGACCGGCTGATCGTGAGGTCGAAAGACCACTGTCTGCTCAATGAGATCGGGCAGGCCGTGCTGAGGATGCTCGGCCGGAAGGAGGCTGTTGGCATAAACCACCAATTGGACCCGTGAGTACTCCAGTCGGATCGATTCGTGCTGCGCATGATAGATCCGCCCCAACTTCTTCATCGTCTCGACATCGTTCTCCCGCCAAGGATCGCCGACCAAGAGCTCCTGGTCGCCATCGGGTTGGCGCACCATCTCTAGAGTGGCGAAAAACTTCTCGGCCTCATACCTGATGCGGTCGTAGTGATCTTTCTTCAGACCCTCCCCGAGGCCGCGGGCGAAGTCAAGCGTGTCGATGTGAGTGACGATGCGGAACACCCTTTTGGCGCCGATACTTTCGCGCGCTCGCATCATCGAGTTGTTGATCGACGTATTCAGGAGCGCTAGACAGAATTCCTTGAGCCCACGCGGCGGCTCCGCCGCCTTGTCGCTCGCGAGCGAGATCCCGATCACCTGTCCCCATTGGGTTTCGTCCTTCTTCAGCACTTCGATTGGCAGGTTCTCGCAGATCCCTCCGTCTACTATGGCGTGGTTGCCGCAAGTTCCATAAGCCGTAAAAACAAAGGGCAGCGAACAGGATGAGATCAGGCTGTCTACCACTGACTCGTCGTCGTTGAAATAGTCGACGCGGGACTCAGTCGTGATGTTGGCAGCCGTGACGAAGACGTGCCTGCCAGTCTTCTCCCGCAGGTCGCCCAGCGTCGCCAGACCACGGGCATCGAAGAACTCGGCCAGGAGCTGGCGCAAAGGTACGGTGTCCCAGAACGGTTCGCCGGCGAGGAAGCGCCTGTACATGGTCCACCGCCAAAGGGGCGGGAACAGGTCTCGCAAGCCGCCGGGACCGAGGCCCCTGAGCCGTTCCCGCACCTCTCCCATCGGGATGTCAGCGGCGAACAAGCAGGCAACGATGGCTCCGGCGGACGTCCCGGCAAGACGAGTAATGGCAAGTCGCCTCTGAGCGACGAGTTCCTGCGCGCATTCGGCGGCTGCGAGAAGAGCGCAAATCTTGG
>DATKFK010001116.1:0-2062 GCA_035544375.1 Thermoanaerobaculia bacterium | reverse complement strand
GTGTTTTGGAGCACCGCGAGCACCTGGAAGAGCGGCGTGAGGCCGAGGCGCCGCCGCGGGTTCAGCTCCTCGACCAGTTTCTCGAAGGGGAGGTCCTGGTGGGCATAGACCTCGAGCGTGGTCTCGCGGATCCGGGCGATCGCCTCGCGCCAGCCGAGCTCCGCCGTCCAGCGGGTGCGGAGCGCCAGGGTGTTGACGAAGAACCCGATGAGGCTCTCCACCTCGCGGCGATGGCGGTTGGCGATGAGCGTGCCGATGACGACGTCCGGCTGCCGCGAGTAACGGCGCAGCAGCGCGCCGACCGCGGCCACCAGCACCATGAACAGCGTCCCCCTGGTCTCGCGCGCCAGCGCGCGCAACGCGGCGGTGAGGTCCGCCGGCAACGCGCAGGTGCGCCGGCGGCCGCGGAAGCGCTGCTCCTGGCCGCGGGGGCGGTCGAGCGGCAGCTCGGTCTCGGCCGGCGCCCCGGCGAGCTGCTCCTTCCAGAACGCCAGCTCCCGCGCCAGCACCTCTCCCTGGAGCCAGCGCCGCTGCCATGCCGCGTAGTCCACGAACTGGATCGGCAGCTCGGGCAGGGCAGCGGGCCGGCCGGCGCGGAGCGCCCGGTAGGCCTCGCCCACCTCGGCGGTGAGGATGCGCAGCGACCAGCCGTCGGCGGCGATGTGATGGAGTGTCAGCAGGGCGACGTGGGCGCGGCCGTCCAGGCGCAGCACCACGGTGCGCACGAGCGGTCCGCGTTCGAGGTCGAACGGTCGTCGCGCCGCCTCCCGCTCGCGCCGCGCCAGCTCCTCCTGCCGCCGCGCCGGCGGCAGCGCCTTGAGGTCCACCAGCGCCCGCGGGCATGGGTGCGGCGGCGCCACGACCTGGACCGGCTCGCCGCCGACGTCCAGGAAGCGGCTGCGCAGCACCTCGTGGCGCCGCACGACGAGGTCCAGGCTCCCGGCGAGCGCGCCGAGCGCCAGCTCGCCGTCGAGGCCAAGCGCGGTCGGCACGTTGAAGACGGCGCTCTGCGGCGCCCAGCGGTCGAAGAACCAGAGCCGCTGCTGGGAGAACGAGAGCGGGAGCCAGCCGTCCCGTGGCAGCGGTGCGATGGGCGGCGGCGGGGAGGGCGCCGCGGCCTGGCGCCGCTCCTGGATCTCGGCTGCCTGGAGCGCGACCGTGGGTAGCTCGAAGATGCGGCGCAGGGGCAGCTCGAGGCCCAGCTCGCGGCCCAGGCGCGAGACGACCTGGGTGGCCATGAGCGAGTGCGCGCCAAGGTCGAAGAGGTTGTCGCCGACGCTCAGCTCGGCGATGCCGAGCACCTCCATCCAGATGCCCGCCACCATCTCCTCGAGATAGCCGCGCGGCGGCACCACCGCCGCCGTCCGCGCCGCGCCGGCGGGTTCAGGCAGCGCCCTGCGGTCCACCTTGCCGTTGGCGAGGAGCGGCAGCCCGGGCAGCGCGACCCAGACGGCAGGGACCATCGCCTCGGGCAGGCGCTCGCGCAGCTCGCGGCGGAGGCGGGCGAGCGCCGCCGGCCCGCCGTCCATGACCACGTAGGCTGCCAGCTGCCGCTCCGTGCCGGCGCCGCGCACGGCGACGGCGGCATCGCGGACGTCCGGACAGGACCGCAGCGCGTGCTCGACCTCCCCCAGCTCGATGCGATGGCCGCGGATCTTGACCTGGTGATCGACCCGGCCCAGGAACTCGACGACGCCGTCCGGCCGGCGGCGCGCCAGGTCACCCGTGCGGTACAGCCGGGCGCCGGGCCGCGCGCCGCAGGCGTCGGGCACGAAACGCTCCGCCGTCAGGTCCGGCTGCGCCAGGTAGCCCCGTCCCACGCCCACGCCGCCGATGTGCAGCTCGCCCGGCACGCCGATGGGGACGGGCTGCCCGCCGGCATCGAGCAGGTGGATATGCAGGTTGTCGATGGGGCCGCCGATCGGCACGCGCGCGGCGGCCGGGTCCGGCGGGCAGGGCCAGGCGGTGACGTCCACGGCGGCTTCGGTGGGGCCGTAGAGGTTGTGCAGCGCGGCACCACCGAGGAGCGCGTGGAAGCGCGCCACGAGGTCGGCCGGCAGCT
>DATKFK010001115.1:0-8013 GCA_035544375.1 Thermoanaerobaculia bacterium | reverse complement strand
GCGCTCAAGGTGACCCTCGAGCCCGAGATCGCCAGCAGCCTGTACCTCACCCTGGTCACCGACACCGGCGGCTTTCGTCACTCCAACGCGACTCCGGCCGCCTTCGAGGCCGCCGCCGCCCTGGTGCGGGAGGGCGCCCAGCCCGAGCAGGTGGGGCACTGGCTCTACGAGAACCAGCCGGTGGCGGTCGTACGGCTGCTGGGCGAGATGCTGCGGACGCTCGCGGTCCACCACGGCGGCCGCATCGCCACCGTCCGCCTGGACCCCGAAATGTTCGAGCGCGCCGGCGCCGGCCCAGGCGATTCCGAAGGGCTGATCGACTACCCGCGTTCGATCGCCGGCGTCGAGGCGGTGGCCGCCATCCGCCGTCTCGCCGACGGCTCGCACAAGGTGTCGCTGCGCAGCCATGGCGAGGTCGACGTCGAGAGGATCGCCCGCCATCATGGCGGCGGCGGCCATCGCAACGCCGCGGGCTATCCGGTCGCGGGCGGCGAAGCGGCCGGCTGCGAGGAGATCGAGCGCGAGGTGGTCGCCGAGCTGGCCGCCGCCCTGGCCGCGGTGGTCGGCACGACCGAAACCGGCGCGGGCGGCGCGGCTGACGGCACGGCGGCAGGGACCGCCGCGGGCACCGCGGCCGCCGGATCGCCGGCCGGCGTGGAGCCGCCGAGCCCGGGATGAAAGACGGACTGCTGCTGATCGACAAGGAAGCGGGGCTGACCTCCCACGACGTGGTGCAGCGGGTGCGGCGCCTGCTCGGGCAGAAGAAGATCGGCCACTGCGGCACCCTGGACCCGGACGCCACCGGCTTGCTGCTGCTGACGCTCGGCACCGCCACCCGCCTGACGCGGTTCCTGATCCGGGCACCCAAGGTCTATCACGGGGTGATCCGCTTCGGGGTGACGACCGACACCTACGACGCCTCGGGCAAGGTGCTGGCCGAGGCGCCGGCGGCCGCGGTGGCGGCCCTCGACCGCCGGCAGGTCGCCCTCGCCATGCACGGCTTCGCCGGCGCCATCGAGCAGCAGGCGCCGCCGTACTCGGCGAAAAAGGTGCACGGGGTCAAGCTCTACGAGCTGGCGCGGCGCGGCGAGGAGGTGCCGGCGGAGGCCAAGGAGGTCACCATCTACGAGTTCGAGCCGGACGGCGAGCTTCAGGGCGGCTGCCTGGCCTTCCGGCTCTCCTGCTCGTCGGGCACGTACGCGCGGGCGCTGGCCAACGACCTCGGCAAGCTGCTGGGGGTGGGCGCTCACCTCGCGGAGCTGCGCCGCCTCCAGATCGGCTCGTTTCACGTCGACGCAGCGCTCAAGCTGCAGGCGCTGGCGGCGCTGGCGGCGCTGGCTCAGAGCGGCGAGGGCGGCAAAGGCGGCGAGAGCGGCGAGTTGCCGGCCAAGGCCTGGCTGCCGTTCGACGAGATCCCGCTGCCGTTCGACGAGGTGACGACCGACTCGCAACAGGAGCTGCGCATCAGTCACGGCCAGACCGTGCTGGTGCGGGAGCTCAGCGGTGCCGAAGGCGATTGGGTCAAGCTGATGAACCGGCGCCGGCAGTTCATCGCCATCGGCACGGTGATCGAAAAGATCGGCACCGCGGGCGTCGCCATCGTCCAGCCCAAGGTCGTCTTCAAGTAGTTAAGGCCTGGGTTATGCTACACTTACGACGTGAACATACAGAGGAAGGAGTTTGAGCTTTGGCGCAAAGCACGGAAATGAAGCAGCGGGTCATCCAGGACTACCGGCTGCACGAGCACGACAGCGGGTCTCCTGAGGTGCAAGTGGCGCTGCTCACCCACCGCATCACGGAGCTGACGGACCACTTCAAGACCCATACCAAGGACCACCACAGCCGCCGCGGCCTGCTCAAGCTGGTCGGGCGCCGGCGCCGCCTGCTCGATTACCTGAAGGGGCAGGACGTCGAGCGTTACCGGACGACGATCGAGCGCCTCGGGATCCGCAAGTAAGCAAGGTCCTGCAGGGTCCCCTCCCGGCGCGCTGCCTTCTCCGGAGCGCCACCTCGAACCCGCCCTCCCTCCGAGGTTGGCGCGGGGAGACGTGCCTGCCGCCTGCCGGCGCCAGCCCCTGGGCGGCTCCGGAGGCCGCGGGACCGTCGGGACCATCGGGGCTTTCGGGAGCTTCTGAGTCAGGGGCGGTCGATCCTGAACGGTTTCAGCCCTCCCCGGCGCCCGGCGGGCGCCCGGAGGCTTGCAGGCGGCCCGCGGTCGAGGAATCCGCCGCTCCGGCGTTGCCCGGGCGGCGTCGCCTCTGCCCCACCGCCCGCATCGGCAGCAAAGCGACGAAGACGGCTGAGAGAAAACAAGCGAACCAGATAGAAAGAAGACAATCCTATGAGGCAATCCAGAGAGATCCCCATCGGGGACACCCACCTGATCATCGAGACCGGGTACCTCGCCAAGCAGGCCCACGGCTCCTGCACGGTGCGGCTCGGCGACACCGTGGTGCTGGCCACGGCGTGCGCGGAGAACAAGGCAGGCTTGGAGCGCGACTTCCTGCCGCTGACCGTCGACTACCGTGAGTACACGGCCGCCGCCGGACGCATCCCGGGCGGCTTTTTCAAGCGCGAGGGGCGGCCGACCGAAAAAGAGATCATCACCTCGCGGCTGATCGACCGGCCGCTGCGGCCGCTCTTCCCCGAAGGCTATTTCACCGAGACCCAGATCATCGGCTTCTGCCTGTCGGCCGACGGCGAGAACGACCCCGACATCCTGGCCATCAACGGCGCCTCGACGGCGCTCGTCCTGTCCGAGATCCCCTTCTACCATCCGGTGGGCGCGGTGCGGGTCGGCCTGATCAACGGCGAAGTGATCATGAACCCGGTGAACAGCCAGCGCGACGTCTCCGACCTCGACCTGGTGGTGGTCGGCACCGAGGAGGCGGTGGCGATGGTCGAGGCCGGCGCCAACCAGGTCTCCGAGGAGGTGCTGCTCGACTGCATCTTCAAGGCCCACGCCGAGATCCAGAAGATCATCAAGGCCCAGCACGACCTCTATCGCCAGAGCGGCAAGCAGAAGCCGGTGTGGACGGTGCCCGAGGCCTACCCCGAAGAGCTGTACCGCCAGGTCCACGCCGACCTCCACGACCGGC
This sequence comes from Thermoanaerobaculia bacterium, assembly GCA_035544375.1. Taxonomy (GTDB): domain Bacteria; phylum Acidobacteriota; class Thermoanaerobaculia; order Multivoradales; family UBA5704; genus JASLEW01. The sequence goes on along the minus strand of DATKFK010001115.1, from coordinate 4,915 downwards.
TCGGGGCAGCGCTCTTCCGCAAGGGCAAGTTCGAGCGCAAGGACGCGGCGGCGGCGGTCACCAAGCCCTATCTCGAGACGATTCCGGAGACCGCCGAGGACGGCACCAAGCGCCGCGCCCAGGTCAAAAAGATCCTGTCCCGGCTCGAAGAGGAGATCCTGCGCGAGGTGGTGCTCGAGAAGCGCACGCGCTTCGACGACCGGCGCCTCGACGAGATCCGGCCGATCGCGGTCGACGTCGGCCTGCTGCCGCGCACCCACGGCTCGGCGCTGTTCACCCGCGGCGAGACCCAGGCGCTGGTGACCGCCACCCTGGGCACCAGCCGGGACGCCCAGGTGATCGAGGAGTACGAAGGGGAGAGCGTGCAGAAGTTCCTGCTGCACTACAACTTCCCGCCCTTCTCCGTCGGCGAGGTGAAGTTCCTGCGCGGCCCCGGCCGGCGCGAGATCGGCCACGGGGTGCTGGCGCGGCGGGCGCTGCTGCCGGTGCTGCCACACGAGGACGACTTCCCGTACACGCTGCGCGTCGTCTCCGACATCCTCGAGTCGAACGGCTCGTCCTCGATGGCGACGGTGTGCGGCGGCTCGCTCGCCCTGTTCGACGCCGGCGTGCCGATGCTGGCGCCGGTCGCCGGGGTGGCGATGGGGCTGATCAAGGGCGACACCAGCTTCGCCGTGCTCTCCGACATCGCCGGGCAGGAGGACCACTACGGCGACATGGACTTCAAGGTCGCCGGCACCCGGAGCGGCGTCACCGCGCTGCAGATGGACATCAAGATCACCGGCGTCACCAAGGAAATCATGGAGCAGGCGCTGGCCCAGGCACGGGCGGGGCGGCTGCACATCCTCGACATCATGGAGCATTCGATCTCGGCGCCGCGCGGCGAAATGTCGCGCTATGCGCCGCGCCTCTACACGCTGCTGATCTCCAAGGAGAAGATCCGCGACGTCATCGGACCCGGTGGCAAGACGATCCGTTCGATCATCGAGGAGACCGGGTGCCAGATCGAGATCGGCGACGACGGCAAGGTGGTCATCGCCTCGCCCGACGAGCCGGCCGCGCGCCGCGCGATCCAGATGATCGAACGCCTGACCGAGGTGCCCGAGGTCGGCAAGGTCTACACCGGCACGGTGCGGCGGGTCGAGGCCTACGGGGCCTTCGTCGAGATCATGCCCGGCACCGACGGCCTGGTGCACATCAGCGAGCTCGCCCCGTACCGGGTGCGCGAGGTTTCGGACATCGTCAAGGAAGGCGACGAGATGACCGTCAAGGTCATCAACATCGACGAGGGCGGCAAGGTGCGCCTGTCGCGCAAGGCGGTCATCATGGAAGCCCCGGACTACGATCCTGCCCAGTACGAGGGCATGGGCGAGCCGGTGCCGGTGGGCGGCGGCGGCGAGCGCGAACGGGACCGCGATCGCGACTTCGGAGGCCGCGGCGGCCGGGGCGGCCGCGAGGGCGGCGGCCGGGGAGGCTTCCGCGGCGGCCGCGGCGGCGGCGGTGGCCGGGGTCCCGGGGGGCGATGACGACGGACCCGGCCGCCGGGGAGGGCGGGGTCGGCCTCGGCGCGCTGGTCGCCTACCTGGACGAATTCCTGGAGGCTCGCCTGGGATCCGACTTCGGTCCCAACGGGTTGCAGGTCGAAGGGCGCGCGCGGGTGCACAAGCTGGTCACCGGCGTGTCCTCCTGCATCCAGCTGTTCGCCCAGGCGCGGGCGGCCGGGGCTGACGCGGTGCTGGTGCACCACGGCCTGTTCTGGGAAGGGATGCCCCGCACCCTGACCGGCTTCCGCTACCGCCAGGTGGCCGAGCTGATCGCGAGCGGCATGAGCCTGATCGCCTACCACCTGCCTCTCGACCGCAACCCGGAGGTGGGCAACAACGCCCTGGCGGCGCGCGCCTTCGGCCTCGCCGGCGTGGAACCCTTCGGCGAGCACGACGGCCTGCCGATCGGCTGCAAGGGCCGCTTCGCCGAGCCCGTCCCGGCCGCGCGGCTGGTCGAGCTCTGCCGCAATGTCTTCGGCCAGGAGCCGCTCGCCTTCCTGTTCGGCCGCGAGCCGGTCAGAAGCATCGGCCTGATCAGCGGCGGCGCCCAGCGCGAGGTCTACACGGCGATCGCCCAGGGCCTCGACGCCTACGTCACCGGCGAAGCCAGCGAATGGGTGATGAACGTGGCCCGCGATGCCGGCATCCACTACCTCGCCGCCGGTCACTACGCGACCGAGCGTCTCGGCGTCCGCGCTCTCGGCGAGCATCTCGCCCGCCGCTTCGGCATCGAGGTCGAGTTCATCGACGTGCCGAACCCGGTCTGACGGAGCTACGGTTCCCGGACGGCGAGCTCGGACACGGAGGCGCGGTCGCTGGCGCGGCGGCCCGCCTTGGCGAACAGCCGGAAGAAATTCTGGCTGGTCTGGCGCGCCACCGCTTCGGGGGTTTCGCCGATGGCGGCGGCCAGGCGTTGCGCGATCTCGACCACGTACGCCGGGCGGTTGGGCCGGCCGCGGTGGGGCACCGGCGCCAGGTAGGGAGTGTCGGTCTCGACCAGGGCGCGCTCGGCGGGCAGGACGCCGAGCACCTCGCGGACGTTGTCGGCCTTGGGAAAGGTGATCATGCCCGAGAGGCCCAGGTAGCAGCCGCGCGCCAGCAGCTCGCGGGCCATGGCCAGGCCGCCGGCGAAGGAGTGGAAATCGGCGGCGAGACCGGCGAAGGCCGGCTCGCGGACGGCGTCCAGCATCGCTTCGTTGCTCTCGCGGTTGTGCACCACGACCGGCAGGCCGAGGTCGAGCGCCAGCCGCCACTGCTCGCGCATCACGGCGAGCTGCACCGTCCGCGGCGCGTGGTCGTAATGAAAGTCGAGGCCGCACTCCCCCACCGCCACCGCCCGCGTGTCGGCGAGCAGCGCCGCCAGGCGCTCGGCATCGCCGGCGCGCCAGCTCGCGGCCTCGTGCGGATGCACGCCGAGCGCACACCAGACGTCCGGGTGGCGATGGCACAGATCGAGGATGTCGTCGGCCTCGTCGAGGCGCGTCGCCGGCACCAGGAAGCCGCGCACGCCCCGCTCGCGCGCCGCGTCGAGGGCGCGCTCGCGCTCGCCGGCGGCCAGGCTCTGCAGGTGGCAGTGCGAGTCGATCAGGCCGGCGCCGGGAGATCCGGGGCCGTCCGGACCGCCGCCGGCGGCGCCCGCGCCCGTCGTCGAACCAGGCGGGCGTTGCCAGCGCGCCACCTGCGTCGCCCGCGTCGGGAGCGTCGGGCGCGTCAGGCTCAACGGACCTCGGTCCCGGCGGGCACGGCGGCGGCGGGATGCAGCAGCACCGGCGTACCGTCGATCGAGGCCGCGAGCACCATGCCCTGCGACCGGACCCCCATCAGGGTCGCCGGCTCGAGGTTGGCGACCACCACCACCTGCTTGCCGACCAGGTCCTCCGGCCGGTAGGCGAGGGCGATTCCGGCCACCACCGTCCGGGTCTCGTCGCCGAGGTCGACGGTCAGCTTGAGCAGCTTCTTCGACTTGGGCACCGGCTCGGCCGCGCGCACCGTGCCCACCCGCAGCTTGACCTGCTTGAACCGGTCGATCGAGATGCTGCCGGAATCGGCGGCGGCGGGCGAGCCGGAGGAGGAGGGGGTGAGAGCGGGCCCCGGGGTCGCGGCAGGTGCCGGGGCGGCGGCGGGCGCTGCCGGGGCTGGAGCGGCGGCTGCCGGGGCCTGGGCGACGGCTGCCGGGGTGGCCGGGGCCGGAGCGACGGCTGGCGGGGTGGCCGGCAACGGCGGGACGGCTTGCTTCGCTTCGGCCACGTAGGCCTCCTTGTCGATGCGGGGAAAGATCGGCGACGGCGGCGGCAGCTCGGCGCCGACCGGCGTCCCGCCCCAGGCCATGGCGTCCAGGCGCCCCGGCACGGGCGCGGCGATCGCGCGCAGCACCTGGACGGCGGCGCGCGGCATGATCGGCAGCAGGCCGATGGCGACGATGCGCGTCGCCTCGAGGCCGTTCCACAGCACCCGCGCCAGCTTGGGGCTGGGTCCCTCGGTCTTGATCAGCTTCCAGGGCTCGTGCGCCACCAGATACTGGTTGGTTTCGGCGAGCAGCCTCCAGAGGCTCTCCAGGGCGCGCTGGAACGCGTGCTCGTCCATGGCGGCGCGGTACTCGGCGGCAGCCCGGCCGGCCACCTCGACCAGCGGATTGTCGCCACAGCTCAGGTACGGGGTGCGGCCGCCGAAGGCGCTCCGCGACAGCGTCACCACCCGGCTGACGGTGTTGCCCAGGTCGTTGGCGAGGTCGTTGTTGTAGCGGTCGATGACCGCCTCGTCGGAGAAGCTCGCATCCTGGCCGAACGCCATCTCGCGCAGCAGGAAATAGCGCAGGCTGTCGCCGCCGAAGCGTTCGACGAGCTCGTCGGGGCGCACCACGTTGCCGGCCGACTTGGAGACCTTGCGGCCGTCGCGCTGCCACCAGCCGTGCGCCCATACAGCGGTCGGCAGCGGCAGCTGCGCCGACATCAGGAAAGCCGGCCAGTAGGCGGCGTGGAAACGCAGGATGTCCTTGCCCATCATGTGCAGCCGCACGTCGCCTTCGGCCCAGTAGCGCCGGTACAGGGCGACGTCCTCGGGCCGATCCGAGCCCAGGCCGAGGGCGCTGATGTAGTTGGTCAGCGCATCGAGCCAGACGTAGACGGTCTGGCCCGGCCGGCCCGGGAAGGGAATCCCCCATTCGAGGTTGGCGCGCGACACCGACAGGTCGCGCAGGCCGCCGGCGACGAAGGAGCGCATCTCGTTGAGCCGGCTCTGCGGGCAGACCGGCGGCGGCTGGCTGTCGTACCAGTCGAGCAGCGGCTGCTGGTAACGAGAGAGCCGGAAGAAGACGTTCTCCTCCGATTTCCATTCAACGGCGGTGCCGTGGACCGGGCAGCGGCGGTCCGGCT
>DATKFK010001114.1:0-2742 GCA_035544375.1 Thermoanaerobaculia bacterium | reverse complement strand
GTGGAGGAAGACCTCTCCCGGCCCGTGGACCGCGAGGCCGCCGTCGCGCACCAGCCGCACGACGCCGCGGTGGGTCACCGCCACGCCCTTGGGCCGCCCCGTCGAGCCGGAGGTGTGCATCACGTAGACGAGGTGGTCCGGGTCGAGCTCGGCGGGCCCGGGAAGGGGCGGTCCGGCCACCTGGGCCGCGGCGGGCGCGGGCTCGATCGGCACCCGCTCGGCGGCGACGCCGGCCGGCAGCCTCCCGAGCCAGCGCTCCTCCCCCACCACCACCGGCGGCCGGGTGTCCTCGAGCATCACCTGCAGCCGCGCCGCCGGGTAGTGCGGATCGAGCGGCACGTAGGCGCCGCCCGCCCGCGCCACGCCCAGCATGCCCACCACCATCTCGAGCGACCGCTCGACGAAGAGGCCCACCCGCACGTCGGGGCCCACGCCCAGGCCGCGCAGGCGGCGCGCCAGCAGGGCGCTCGCGCGCTCGAGGCCGGCGTAGCTCAGGCCGGCGTCGCCGAAGCTCACCGCCACCGCATCCGGCCGCAGCGCGGCCTGCGCGGCGAAGAGCGCCGCCAGGTGGGCCTCGCCGTCGGGGACGGACGGGTCGGGCCGCTCGGCATGGATCACGCTCCACTCGTGGAGCAGCTGGTGCCGCTCCGCCGGGTCGAGCAGCGGCAGCTCGCCGGGCGGCAGCTCCGGCGACCGCACGATGCCGCCGAGCAGGCGCAGCAGCTGGCCGGCGAGGCGGTGGGCCGTCGCCCGCTCGAACAGCTCGGCGGCGTAGCCGAGCGTGCCGAGCATGCCCGCGGACGACTCGCCCAGCATCAGGTCGAGGTCGAACTTGGCGACGGTCTCCGGGATGGTGCCCGGCACGAACCGCAGCCCGGGCAGCGACAGCTCCCCGATCGGCACGTTCTGCAGCGCGAACATCGCCTGGAACAGCGGCGTCTGCGAGAGGTCGCGCTCCGGGGCCAGCTCCTCGACCAGCCGCTCGAACGGCAGGTCCTGGTGAGTGTAGGCGAGCACCGCCTCGGAGCGGACCTGCGCCAGCAGCGCCGCGAAGCTCGCCGCGCCCGCGACGTCGGCGCGCAGCACCAGGGTGTTGACGAAGAAGCCGATCAGCCCCTCCGTCTCGACGCGGTTGCGGCCGGCGATCGGCGTGCCGACGCTCGCCTCGCGCTGGCCCGAGACCCGCGCCAGCAGCGTCTGGTAGGCCGCGAGCAGAATCATGAACAGGGTCGCCCCCTGGCGGCGCGCGAGGGCCAGGAGGTCCGCCACGAGCGGCGCCGGCACCGCCAGGTCGACGGTGGCGCCGCGGTGGCCGCGGACGGCGGCGCGCGGCAGGTCGAGCGGCAGCTCGAGCGCGGCCGGGGCGCCGGCCAGCTGCCGCCGCCAGTGCCCGAGCTCCGCCGTCAGCGCCTCGCCGCGCAGCCAGCCGCGCTGCCAGGCGGCGAAGTCGGAGTACTGGACGGCGAGCTCCGGCAGCGGCGACGGCGCGCCGGAGGCATACGCCGGATAGAGCGCCCCCACCTCGCGCACCAGCACCGCGAGCGACCAGAGGTCGGAGACGATGTGATGCATGGCGAGGAGGACCAGGTGCTCCGCCGCATCCACCCGCCAGGCGGCAGCATGGAACAGCGGCCCGCGTGCCAGGTCGAAGGGCCGCCGGGCGAGGCCGAGCAGCGCCCTCTCCGCCACGTCCTCCCGTACGCCGCGCGGCAGCGCAGCCAGATCGACCAGCGGCACCTGGAAGCGGCCCGGCGGCAGGACCACCTGGCGCGCGCGCCCCTCCTCGGCCACGAACACCGTGCGCAGCGCCTCGTGGCGCCGCACCACCTCGCCCAGGACCCGCGCCAGCACCGGCAGCGACAGCGCGCCCTCGGCGCGCACGGCGGCCGGCACGTTGTAGAGAGCCGTCCCGGGCTGCAGCTGATCGATGAACCAGAGGCGCTGCTGGGCAAACGACAGCGGCGACTCGCCGCCGCCGGCCTGCCGCACGAGCGGCGGCGCCGCCGCCACCGCACCGGCGCGCAGCAGCTCCTCGGCGGCGGCGGCCACCGCGCCGAGCGTCGGCTGCTCGAACACCTGCCGCAGCGGCAGCTCCACGCCGAGCGCGGCACGTGCCCGCGATACGAGCTGCGTGGCGAGCAGGCTGTGACCGCCCAGGGCGAAGAAGTCGTCCTCGCGCCCGACCCGCTCGACTCCCAGGAGCGAGGTCCAGATCGCCGCCAGCACGCCCTCGACCGGTGTCCAGGCGGCTGCCGCACCTGCCGCCTCCACCGCCGCCTCGGCGGTCTCCGGCGCCGGCGTCGGCAACGCCGCGCGATCCAGCTTGCCGTTGGCGGTCAGCGGCAGCGCCGGCAGCGCCACCAGGTAGCTCGGCACCATGTGCGACGGCAGCCGGGCCGCCAGCTGCCGCTTCAGCTCGGCGATCGCCGGCGGCGCCAAGGGCTGGCCGGTCTCGCCGACCACGTAGCCGATCAGGCGCTGCTCGCCCGACGCATAGCCGCGCGCGACCACCACCGCATCGCGCACCCCCGGCAGCGAGCGCAGCACCGTCTCCACCTCGCCCAGCTCGACGCGGAACCCGCGCACCTTCACCTGCCGGTCCCGGCGTCCCAGGAAGACCAGGTCGCCGTCCGCCAGGTACCGGCCCAGGTCGCCCGTCCGGTACAGCCGCTCGCCCGCGGCGCCGCGCGGGTCCGGCACGAACCTCGACGCGGTCTCCCCCGGCCGGCCCAGGTAGCCCCG
>DATKFK010001113.1:0-8674 GCA_035544375.1 Thermoanaerobaculia bacterium | reverse complement strand
GGACCGGGCGAGAGACGGCCGGCGGTGATCTTGCTCCACGGCGGCGCGGCGACCAGGTTCCAGCCGAAGGAGTGGGGATTCTACCAATCGTGGGGGCGGCTCGTCGCCGCCTCGGGCATGGCCGGAGTGACCTTCACCTACAGGATCACCTTCCCCGCGTCGCACCTCGCCGACAGCGGAGCCGACGTGGCGGAGGCCATCGCCTATGTGCGGGCCAACGCGGACAGCCTGGGCATCGACCGGGACCGCCTCTGCCTCGTGTCCTACTCCGCGGGCGGCCCGATGCTCGGGCCGTATCTCCGTGGCGCGCCCGAGCATATCCGCTGCCTGGTCGCCTTCTACTCCCTGATGGACGTTCGCCAGCCGGGCGGGCACGAGGCGAGCGAGCCGGCGGAGCTCCTGGCGCGTTTTTCGCCGGTCGCCCAGGTCGAACAGGGGACCGGGCGCTTGACGCCCATCTTCGTCGCGCAGGGGCGAAAGGACGAGGTCCCCACGCTGCTCGCTACCGTCGACCGCTTCGCCGCCGAGGCGTTCGGCCGCGGTGTCCCGCTGACCCTCATGAGCCACCCGGACGCGCCCCACGCCTTCGACAATCAGGTCGACGACGACCGCACGCGCGAGATCCTCCGCGCCGCCCTCGACTTCCTGCGCTGGCACCTCGGCGTCGCCTCCCCTCCCTCTTGACAGGTCGGATAGGCTCTTCTTGAAAGTCGCTCGGGGTCCGGCCCCGCCGAAAGGAGAGATGGATGCCCGCCACCGAATGCACCCACGTCGATCAGATCCGCGAGGTCACGCCGAGCGGGACCGGATGCAAGGAGTGCCTGGAAACCGGCGGCCACTGGGTGCACCTGCGCCTGTGCCTCACCTGCGGCCACGTCGGCTGTTGCGATTCGTCTCCCGGCAAGCATGCCACCAAGCACTTCCACGCCAGCCGCCACCCGATCGTGCGCTCCTTCGAGCCCGGCGAGGATTGGGCCTGGTGCTACGTCGACGAGGTGGAGCTGCTGCCCTCCTGAAGCGCGCCGCCGCGCCCGGGTCCTCCCGACGGCACCCCCAAGGGAACCCTGAAGGGAACGCCTAGAGGAGGTGGGCCAGGTGCTGGTGGACGAACGACACCGTGATCGAGCCCTCGCCGACGCCCGAGGCGACCCGCTTGATCGAGCCGTGCCGCACGTCCCCGGCCACGAAGACCCCCGGCACGCTGGTTTCGAGCAGGAACGGCTGTCGCTCCACGTTCCAGCCCGCCGGCAGCTTGCCGTCGCGGACCAGGTCGCTGCCGGCCAGCAGGAAGCCGTGGGCGTCGCGCTCCACCACGTCCGCGAGCCAGGCGGTGCGCGGCTCGGCGCCGATGAAGATGAACAGCGACCGCGTCGGCACGGTCTCGACGGCGCCGGAGCTCGCATCGGCCACGTCGATGGCCTCGAGGTGCTCGCCGCCGTGCACGCCGGCCACGGAGGCGTGCAGGCGCACCTCGATGTTGGGGGTCTGCGAGATCTGATCGACGAGGTAGCGCGACATCCCCTTGAACAGCGAGTCGCCGCGCACCAGCATGACGACCCGCCTGGCGTAGCGGGCGAAGTACATCGCCGCCTGGCCGGCGGAGTTGGCGCCGCCCACCAGGTACACGTCCTCGCCCTTGCAGGCCATGGCCTCGGTCATGGCCGCGCCGTAGTAGACGCCGGCGTCGGTGAGGCGATCGATCCCGGGCACCGCGAGCTTGCGGTAGGAAACGCCGGTCGCCACCACCAGCGCGTGGCAGCTCACCTCGCTGCCGTCGGAGAGGGTGACGATCCGGTACGGGTCCTCGCGCCGCAGGCCGGTCGCCTCCTGAGGGTTCAGGATCTCCACTCCGAACCGCTCGGCCTGAGCCACCGCACGGCGCGCCAGCTCGGCGCCCGAGAGTCCGGCCGGGAAACCCAGGTAGTTCTCGATCCGCGAGCTGGTTCCCGCCTGGCCGCCGGCGGCGTCCCGCTCGACGATCAGGGTGCGCAGCCCCTCCGAGGCGCCGTAGACCGCCGCCGCCAGGCCGGCCGGCCCGCCGCCGACGATGATCAGGTCGTAGAAGCGGCTCTCGGCACGGGTGCGCAGGCCCAGCCGCTCGGCAAGCTCGGCGCGCGTCGGCTCGACCAGGGAGTTGCCCTCGGCGAAGAACACCACCGGCAGACGGCCGGCCGGGACGAACGGGGGGCCGCCATTGCCGGGCGCGCTGGCGGTGCCGCCGTCCTGCGCGGCGGCGCCGGTGCCCTCCGGAACCGCCGCCGCTGCCGGCGCCGTCCCCGGCGCGGCGGCCGCCTCCCCTCCCTCCGCGCGCATCGCCTGCGCCGCGAGCCGGCGGGCCTCGGCGTCGGTCTCCACGTCCAGCCACAGGTACGGGACGTGATGGCGGGCGAGGAAGTCGCGCACCTCGAAGGATTTCGGCGACCAGCGGTGACCCACCACGCGCACCCCTTCGAAGGGCGGCCGGAACGACGCCAGCCAGTCGTCCAGCAGATCGTCCAGCACCGGGTAGAGCCGATCGGCCGGCGGGTCCCAGGGCTTGAGCAGGTAGTAGTCGACATGTGCCGAGTTGATGGCGCGGATGGCGGCATCGGTATCGGCGTACGCCGTCAGCAGGACGCGCTTGGCGTCCGGGAACAGCGGCTGGGCCTGCTCGAGCAGCTCGACGCCGCTCATCTGCGGCATGCGCTGGTCGACCAGCATCAGCGCCACGGCGGTTCGCCGTTCGACCAGCTGGTGGAGTGCGCCGAGCGCGCTGGCGCCGGAGTTGGCGCGCATCACCCGGAAGCGTTCGGAGTACTGCTGGCGCAGGTCGCGCTCGAGCGCCCGCAGCACCTCCGGGTCGTCGTCGACAGTGATCAGGACGGGCTTGGCCATGGCGGAAGGTTTCGGCGGTCGGCGGCGGTTTCAGATCCCGGACGGATCATATCCGAGCCGTCAAGGCCGGCCGGCGCGTGGCGTGCGCCGGGCGCCTCGCCCGGCCGGCGGCCCATGCAACTCCGCGCCGCGCGCGCCGTAACGCACCGGTTGGAGCCATGATGCACGGCACCGCAAAGGATCGGCGGCACCTGCCAACGGTGAAGCAGACCGCGCTTGCCGCGCTCGCCGCGGGCGCGCTCCTGTTCGCCGCCGGCATGGCCCTGGCGCGCGCCAGACTGCCCGAGTGGCGGCCGGGGCCGCTGCCTGACAGGCAGGTCCTGGAGCGAGAGTTTGCCGCCTTCACCGCTCGCTGCGGCCTTCGTCCGCTGGGCGTCGGACCGCGCCTCCTGGTGGTCGAAAGCTCGCGGCGCCGTCGCGCGGGCGCCGAGCTGCCGCTCACCAGCGCGGCGGCGAGCGCGACGGTGGCGATCTCGGCCACGCAGCAAGCGGTGACCGCCGTGAAGAACGCGACGGCGGGCGCCCAGACGCTCACGGTCTGGTTCGACGCCGGCGGGCGGCCGCAGGCGGTGAGGTGGCAGCCGTCCGGACGGGAGGTGGCGGTGCTGCTCGGAGGCCGCCCCGTCACTCCCCTTCCCGGTTTGCGGCCCGACGCCTTCGTCGCGGCGCTGCTGGCGCCGGGGGAGCGGCTCGGGCCGCCGCTGCAGCGGTTCGTGGCCGGTGCCCCGATCTGGCTCTACTCCATCCCCGGCAGCACGCCGCCGCAGCATGTCACCGCGACCGCGGTCAGCGTCCTCGTCGACGCCAGCCGCAACCCGGGCGGCGTCGTGGACGCCGTCTCCGAATGGGACCGCATCGACCCCCTGGCCGGGTCGGGCGAGCGGGTGGCACGGCAGCTCACCCTGCTGGTGCTCGCCGGAGTGTTCTGCGTCCTGGCGATCCGCCGCCGGCTCGGCCTGGCGAACGGCGCCTGGCTTGCCGGCCTCACGGGCCTCGCGCTGCTGCCGCCGGCGCTGCGCCAACCGAGCGCCGCGGAAGCCGTGAACGCCATCGTTGCACTGGTGGTCGAGACCGCCTGGCTCGCGGTCCTCTGGTCGGCCGCCGAATCCCGCTGGCGGGCGGACGATCCGCACTTCGACGCCACGCTCGATCTGCTGCGGGCCCGCCGGCTCACCCGGCACGCGGGCGCCGCGCTGCTTGGAGGGGTGGGCCTGGGAGCGGCAGCCGCGGGGCTCTCGCTGGCCGTCTACGCGACCGCGGCGGCGCTGGCTCATGCCCATACCTATGCGCTGAGCGTCGATCTGCCGGTGCTCGACGGCGCCGCCGGACCGCTCGCCGCCGCCATCGCCGACGCGGCGGTGGTCGGCTTGCTGTTTGCCTTTGGCCGCCGCCTCTCGCGGCGCCGCTGGGTGCCGTACGCGGCGGCGCTCGCCACCGCCGTCGCCTTCTCGCCGGTCCAGCTGCGGCCGTGGCCGCTCGAGCTGGCGGGAGGCGTTCTCGTGGCCGGGGCCCTGGTCGCCGCCGCCGACCTCGGCGGACCTGCCGCGCTGCTCGCGGCCGCGCTCTGCCACCGCCTGCTCCCGGCCGCGGTCTTCTCCGCGCTGCACCTGTCCTGGTTGGCGGGCGGCTTCGCCATGGCCGCCGGCGCGCTGGCCGTCCTGGTCGTGACCGGCGCCGCCGCCATGCTGCGGCCGCGCGGCGCGCGCGACGTGGACGACGGCCTGGCGCCGCCGCCCGCCTTCATGCTGCGGCTGGAGCGGGAGCGCCGCCTCGAGGTGGAGATGGAGCTGCTGGCCCGCATGCAGGTCGGCCTGCTGCCGAGCCGCCTGCCGGCGGTGCCGGGGTGGGAGATCGCCGCCACCTCGCTGCTCGCCGACCGCGCCGGCGGGGACCTGTACGATTTCGCGCCAGACTGGGCGGGCCGCTGGTGGATCGCCGCCGGCGACGTGGCCGGACACGGTTTCTCGTGTGCCATCGCCCAGGCCATGATCAAGGCCGCGCTCGCCAGCCTGCTCGGTGCGGCGTCCTCCCCCGCCGCCGTGCTTGCCGAGACCGACCGCGTGCTGCGCACCGCCGCGGCGGTCCGGAGCTTCACCAGCCTGGCGCTGCTGCGGCTCGATCCGGCAACCGGCGAGGGACTGCTGGCCAACGCCGGCCACCCCTACCCGCTCCTTGCCGAACCTGGCCAGCCGGCGCGCGAGCTGGCGCTGCCCGGTCTGCCGCTGGGCCAGGGACCGCCCCGCGTCTACGCCGACCTGCCGCTCGCGCTGGTGCCCGGAGCCGCCCTCGTCCTCTGCTCCGACGGGCTCTTCGAGGCGTCGTCGGGCGGCCGGACGGGCGGTGCGCCCTATGGCTACGAGCGCCCGCTGCGGCTGCTCTCACGGCTGGCCGGGCGGCCGGCGGCAGAGATCCTCGACGGCCTGCTCGCGGACTGGCGCATCTACCGCGGGCCGGGCGCGCCCGAAGACGACACCACGATGGTCGTGCTGCGCCGCCTGCCAGCTCCCCGGCAGGACCCCGAGCCCTCGCGGTGACGGCGCGGTGAGGCCGGCGGGAACCCGGCGGCGCGGGTCCTGCGCCCCCGCGCTTCTCGGCAGCGCGGCAGCGCGGCGGGCCGGGGTCAGCCTGCCGCCACCCAGGGTGCCCGTCCGCCGGGGCCTGGACGGGTGAGGCCGCGGATGATCGCCGCGCCGCGATGGCCCCAGATCGGATGCGCCTCGCACGATCGGCGCTCGGCCAGGCGCAGCGCGACGCTCGCCGGCGGCTCGCCGCGACGCTCGGCCTCCGCGAGGACGGCGAGCGACAGGTTGTAGATGCTGTTGTCCCAGGTATCGCCGGCGCCCTGCTGCGCCGCCGGCGCGCTCCCCAGGTGCGCGGCCAGCCGCGGGTCCTCCTCGCCGACGTAACCGTATTGCTCGTCGGCGCAGTTGACGATCCCCATGCGGTTGACCAGGAAGTCCGGCATGTAGAGCACGCCGCGCCGGTGCAGCGCGAGGTCGTCGCGCTCCGGGTCCTCGAGCTGATTGTTGGCGGCGCCGCAGACGATGCCGGCGGCGAGCCGCGGGATGGTGCGCGGTCCGAGCACGCTGCCCGTCGCGCAAGGTGCGAAGACGTCGGCCGGCTGCTCGAAGATCCACAGATCGTCGCGGCCTGACGTCCGCGCCGCGAACGCGAAGCGCCGATCGCCGCCAGCGCCGCCAGCGCCGGCGTCCTCGCGAGCTCCCCCGCCCGTGCCGGCGTCCTCGCCAGCTCCCCCGCCGCCGGCGGCAGCGCCGCGCCCGGCGGCGAAGCGCCGGTTCAGTGCCGCGCAGCGCGCCGGGTCCAGGTCGCAGCCAATCACCCGCGCCACGCCGCGCTCGCGCAGCAACTCGACCAGCGGCTCGCCGACGTGGCCGAGCCCCTGCACTGCCACGGTCTTGCCGGCAAGGCCGCCGGCGCCGCGGTGGGCGAGCGCCGCCTCCATGCCGCGCACCACGCCGCGCGCCGTCGGCGCGGAAGGGTTGCCGCTGCCGCCGAGCGCCGGTGGGATGCAGGTGGTGAAGCGGGTGCGGCTGAAGACCGCCGCCATGTCCTCGACCGAGGTGCCGACGTCCTCCGCGGTGACGTAGCAGCCACGCAGGCTGCTGAGCAGCTCGCCATATTCCTCGTAGATGCGGCGCCGCCGCGGGCTGCCTGGCGCCGCTTCGCTCTCCCCCACCGCGCCTGCGGCCCCCTCTCTCGGCTCGTCCACCATGACGCCCTTGCCGCCTCCCCACCATAGCCCCGCCAGGGCATTCTTGTGGGTCATGCCGCGCGCCAGCCGGAGCCCGTCCCGCAGGTAGTCCTCCACGGTGTCGTAGCGCCAGAAGCGCACCCCGCCCGCCGCCTGGCCGCGGCAGGTGCGGTGGATGAAGGCGCCCTGCAGCACGCCGGTCTCCGGTGCCACCTGGCCGAAGACCGCCTCGTGGCGGTCGAAGTCCCGGCGGTCGGCGGCAAGCAGGCGGGCCAGCGGCGCGAGCTCCGGGTGCGAGGCGCGGACCTCCTCGGTCTCCTCGTCCCAGACGAGGAAGAAGCGACGGATGCCCGCCGCGCCAAGGAAACGGCGGAAGGCGGCGGGAGAGAGGCGGCCAAGTTCCACGGCAGTCGTCGACCCGGCCGCCTCAGGAGACGCCGAAGCCCAGGCGGCCCACGGTATCTTCGGCGGCCACCTCTTCGAGGAGCAGCAGCGCGAGGTACTGGCCCTCCGCGCCCTCCGCCGTGAGCGGTCCCAGCGGCTGGATCTGCACGACCCGCCAGGAGGCAAGGAGATCCTCCAAGGTCCCCCCCTCGATCGGCACGATACTTTCGGAGCCTGCGGCGCCGGCGGCGTCAGCGGCGCCGGCTGCCGCCGCCACCTTCACGGCGACGAGCTTCTGTCTCTTCTTCTTCATCGAGTTTCCCCCGGCGCGGCCGGCGCCAATGAGCGCCGCATCATATCGCCGCGGATCGTCGCATGCTCGGGCTTCTCCCGGCGTGCAGACGCGCCGTGCCTCCGCTATGCTGGCGCGGGCCGGGCAACCGGAGCCGGCCCGCGAAAGGTCCGTGATGCCCGAAGCGCCCACCAAGGTCGAACCGGCGATCCGCGCCCGGCAGGAATCTGCGTCCGGCGGAGCCGTTGCCGGGCCCGCTGCCGCCGCCGGGTCTGCCGGTACCGGGTCGGCCGCCGCCGCGGCCGCCGAGCCCGCGGCCGCGACCCCCGCCACGGCCTCGCCCTGGAGCCCGCTGCGCCTGCCGCTGTTCCGCTGGCTGTGGATCGCCACCGTGGCGTCCAACATCGGCACCTGGCTGCAGAACGTCGGCGCCTCCTGGATGATGACGTCGCTGACCACCTCGACGACGCTGGTGGCGATGGTGCAGGCGGCGACGAGCCTGCCGTCGTTCCTGCTGGCCCTGCCGGCCGGGGCGCTCGCCGACGTCATCGACCGGCGGCGGCTGCTGCTGGTGACCCAGGGGTGGATGGCCGCCGCCGCCGCCGCCCTCGGGGTGCTGACGCTCGCCGGCCTGATCTCTCCCTGGTCGCTGCTGGCTTTCACCTTCCTGCTCGGCCTGGGAAACGCCGCCAACAACCCGGCCTGGCAGGCGATCATCCCCGAGCTGGTGCCGCGGCCGGAGCTGCCGGGCGCGATCGCCCTGGGCAGCATCGGCTTCAACGTCGCACGCGCCGCCGGCCCGGCGCTGGGCGGCCTGATCGTCGCCACCGCCGGGCCAGGCTGGACCTTCATGCTCAACGCCGTCTCCTTCCTCGGCGTCATGGCGGTGCTCTACGCCTGGCGGCGCCCGGAGGAGGAGACGGTGCTGCCGGGCGAACGGATCCTCGGCGCCATGCGCACCGGCGTGCGTTACGTGCGCCACTCGCCCGAGGTGCTGGCGCCGATTGCCCGCGGCAGCACCTTCATCTTCTGCGCCAGCTCGCTGTGGGCGCTGCTCCCCGTCGTGGCGCGCGGCCTGCACCGCGGCGCCGCCGGCTACGGCCTGCTGCTCACCGCCCTGGGCGTCGGCGCCGTGGCGGGCGCCATGGTGCTGCCGCGCCTGCGGCGCTATGCCTCGACCGACCTCGTGGTCGCGGCGGCGACCCTGGCGTTCGCGGCGGCCACCCTGGCGCTCGCCCTGCTGCACGACTTTCCGCTGCTCCTGGCGATGCTGCTGCTGGCCGGCGGCGGCTGGCTCTCGCTGCTGTCGAGCCTCAACGTCGCCGTCCAGACCGCGGTGCCGTCGTGGGTGCGGGCCCGCGCGCTCTCGGTCTACATGCTGATCTTCTTCGGCGGCCTCGCCGCCGGCAGCG
>DATKFK010001112.1:0-2442 GCA_035544375.1 Thermoanaerobaculia bacterium | reverse complement strand
CCACCTGCGGGTTGACGTCGCCCGCGCGCTGCACCCGCACGCGGTCGCCCTCGCGCACGTCCTTGCGCGCCACCTCCTCGCGGTTGTGCAGGGTGGCGCGCGCCACGGTGACGCCGCCGATCTCGACCGGCAGCATCAGCGCCACCGGGGTGACCACGCCGGTGCGGCCGACCGAGGGCAGGATCGACAGGATGCGTGTCACCTCCTTGCGCGGCGGGAACTTGAAGGCGAACGCCCAGCGCGGGTGGCGCGACGTCCAGCCCGCCGCCTCGCGGGCCGCCAGGTCGTCGAGCTTGATCACCACGCCGTCGATCTCGTAGCCCAGGTCGTCGCGCTTCGCCTCGAGATCGGCGTGGTAGGCGAAGATCTCGTCGAGGCTCTCGGCCCGGCGCGCCAGGCCGTTGACGCGCAGCCCCCACTCGGCGAGCGCCGCCAGGACCTCCCACTGGCTGGCGACCGGCGGCGCCTGGTCTCCCCAGGAAAGGACGTCGTAGGCGTAGAGGTCGAGCGGCCGCGCGGCGGTGATCTGCGGGTCGAGCTGGCGCAGCGCCCCGGCGGCGGCGTTGCGCGGGCTGGCGAACGGCTCCTTGCCGGCGGCCAGCAGCGATTCGTTGAGCTTGTCGAAGCCGTCGGCGCGCATGATCACCTCGCCGCGCACGGCGACGAAGGCCGGCAGGCCGGACCTGCCCTCGCGCAGCCGCAGCGGCACCGCCGGGATGGTGCGCACGTTCTGGGTGACCCCCTCGCCGCGGCGGCCGTCGCCGCGGGTGGCGGCGCGGGTCAGCACCCCGGCTTCGTACACCAGCTCGAGCGAGGCGCCGTCGAGCTTGGGCTCGAGCACGTAGCGGACCGCCGTCTCGGGTCGGTGCTCGGCGAGCGTCTTGCGCAGGCGCTCGTCGAAGCGGCGCAGCGCCGCCGGGTCCTGGTCGGAGTCGAGAGACAGCATCGGCGCCGCGTGCTCGACGGTCGGGAAGCTGTCCAGCGGCTGGCCGGCCACCCGCTGGGTGGGGGAGTCCGGAGCGCGCAGGTCGGGGAACGCCTCCTCGAGCGCCGCCAGCTCGCGGAACAGGCGGTCGTACTGCTCGTCCGAGACCTGGGGAGCGTCGCGGACGTAGTAGAGGTAGTCGTGGTGCCGGATCTCGCGGCGCAGCTCGGCGATGCGGGACGCCGGATCCGCCGGCGTCCGCCGGGCCGGCCCGTCCGGTTGCTCCGGCGCGGTCTCCTGGCCTCGGCTCATGGGCCGAAACTGTATCATCCGACCATGAGGTCCATGTGGCGCCGCGGCGGTCTGACCTGGTGGCAGCTGCTGGTGAGGGTGTGGCGGGAGATCTGGATCGACCAGGTGCCCGGCCGCTGCGCCGAGCTCGCCTATTACTTCCTGTTCTCGGTGTTCCCGCTGCTGCTCTTCCTCACCTCCCTGCTCGGCTACCTGGCGGGCGACCCCGACTCGCGGCTGCGCCGCCTGTTCTTCCACCTCCTGGAACCGCTGTCGCCCAGCTCGGACGTCACCGCGCTGCTGCGCAACACCTTGGACCAGGTCATCGCCGGCCGGGGCGGCGCCCGGCTCTCGCTGTCGCTGCTGGCGGCGCTGTGGGTGGCGTCGGCCGGCATGCTGGCGGTGGCCAGGACGCTCAATTCCGCCTTTGGGGTCGAGGAGTCGCGGCCGTGGTGGCGGCGGCGGCTGGTGGCGATCATGCTCACCATCGGCTTCGCGGCGCTGGTCATCTGCGCCCTCACCATCATCTTCTATGGCCACCAGATCGGCGTGGCGCTGGCCGCGGCGCTGGGGATCGGGCCGGCCTTCATCGTCTTCTGGCACGCGCTGCGCTGGCTGCTGGTTTCGGCGTTCCTGCTGCTCTCCTTCGATGCGATCTACAACTTCGCCCCCGACACCGGCCGCGGCGCCGGCCGCCGCTGGGGGACGCCCGGCGCGGTGATCGCGGTGATCCTGTTCCTGGCGGCCTCGTTCGGCTTCCGGTTCTATCTCTACGAGCCCGAAAACGGCATCGCCACCACCTACGGCTCGCTGGGCGGGGTGATCGTGCTGATGCTCTGGTTCTACCTCACCGCCCTCGCCATCCTGGTGGGGGGCGAGGTCAACTCGGTGATCTTCCGCCAGCTGAAGGTGCTGCGGCACCGGGGCGCTGGCGCCGCCGGCACCGGTCAGTACGGCGATTCTGGCCAGCCGGGCGGGGTCGGCCAGGCCCGGCAGCGGCAGCGCCGCGGCGGGACGCGGCGGCGCGCCGGGCCTCCGCGATAGGGTGGGGCCGGAACGACAGCGCCGGACGACAGCGCCGCCGGGAGCACGACCTTGAGATATTTCGAATACCGCCACCTGGTGGGTTTCGAGGAAACGAACCTAGTAGGCAACGTCTACTACGTGAACCATCTGCGGTGGCAGGGCCGCTGCCGGGAGATGTTCCTGCTCGAGCACGCGCCGGA
>DATKFK010001111.1:0-8993 GCA_035544375.1 Thermoanaerobaculia bacterium | reverse complement strand
CCGCGCCGCAGGCCGCGCCGGCGCCGCAGCGGCCGGTCTTCACCGACCGCGCCGCCGAGAGCGGACTGGTCTTCAACCACCAGAACGGCATGAGCGGCAAGTTCTATACCCCCGAGATCATGGGGCCCGGCGCCGCCCTGCTCGATTACGACAACGACGGCAGGATGGACGTCTTCCTGGTGCAGGGCGGACCGCTGGGGCCTGGCGCCAGGCCGGACCCGGCCAAGGGCTCGCGCCTGTTCCACAACGAGCTCCAGATCGGGCCGGACGGCAAGCGGCACCTGCATTTCACCGACGTCACCGAGCGCAGCGGCATCCGTCCGGCCGGCTACGGCATGGGGGTCGCGGTGGGCGACTTCGACAACGACGGCTACCCCGACATCTACCTGACCGGCCTGGGCTGGGCCCAGCTGTGGCACAACAACGGCGACGGCACGTTCACCGACGTGACGCAGAAGAGCGGCACCGCCAACCCGCACTGGGGCGTCAGCGCCACCTTCTTCGACTACGACCGCGACGGCTACCTCGACCTCTACGTCGGCAACTACCTCAACTTCTCCTTCGCCTCGGCCAAGCCCTGCCGCACCGCCTCGGGCGAGCCGGACTGGTGCGGCCCGGTCACCGCCGACGCCGTGCCCGGCCGGCTGTTCCACAACCGCGGCGACGGCACCTTCGAGGACGTGACGGCGCGCGCCGGCCTGACCGCCGTGTACGGTCCGGCGCTGGGGGTGGTGGCGGACGACTTCGACGGCGACGGCTGGCCCGACCTGTACGTCGCCAACGACGAGTCCGGCAACCAGCTGTGGATCAACCAGCACGACGGCACCTTCAAGGAGGTGGCCCTGCTCGCCGGCTGCGCGCTGTCGCCTGACGGCAAGCCGCAGGCCAGCATGGGAATCGACGCCGGCGATTACGACGGCGACGGCCGCGACGACCTGGCGATGGACAACCTGACCGGCGAGGGCAACGCGCTCTACCGCAACCTCGGCGGCCAGCTCTTCGAGGACACCTCGATCGCCAGCGGCATGCGCGCCGCCTCGCTGCCGTTCACCGGCTTCGGCGCCGCCTGGCTCGACTACGACAACGACTCGTGGCTCGACCTGCTGACGGTCAACGGCGCCGTCCTGACCATCGAGGAGCAGCGGCGCGCCGGCGAACCGCTGCCGCTCAAGCAGGCCAAGCAGCTGTTCCACAACCTCGGCAACGGGCGGTTCGCCGAGGTGTCGGCGCGGGCCGCCCCGGCGCTCGCGATCCCCGAGGTGAGCCGCGGGGCCGCGTTCGGCGACCTCGACAACGACGGCACGCCCGACGTCGTGGTGGCCAACAACAACGGCCCGGTCCGCCTGCTGATGAACAACCTGGGCGGCACCGCACACTGGCTGGGCCTGCGCCTGCTCACCGGCAAGCCGGGGCGCGACGCCTTGGGCGCCCGGGTGGAGGTGCGGCGGCCCGGGGCCAGGAGCCTGTGGCGCCGCGTCCGCGCCGACGGCAGCTACGCCTCGGCCAACGACCCGCGCGTGCTGGCGGGCCTGGGGCCGAGCCCTGCGGTCGCGGGCGTCGTGGTGCACTGGCCGAGCGGCAGGATCGAGGGCTTCGCCGCCGCGGCGGTGAAGACGGACGCCTACACCACCCTGCGCGAGGGCTCGGGGACGACACTGCCGGCGCCGGCGCCGGGGACGACGCACGCGGCGCAGGCGACGCCCACGGCACCGGCGGCACGGGCGGTGCGGGCGACGCATCCGGCGCCGGTAGCGCACGTGGCGCAGGCGCACGTGACGCAGGCGCCCGGCAAGTAGGCGACAGGCCCGTGGCTCCGCTCCCCTGGTCCGCCCCGAAGCTCAGGCGCTCCCTGGTCCGGCCGATCGCCTTGCTCCTTCTGCTCTCTTTGCAGTGGCTGATGCCCCTGCGTCCCTTGCAAGCGGCGGCGGCCGCCGCCGGCCGGCAGCCGGTGACCCTCGCGGCCGTCCCGCCGATCGACGTCTCGGCCATGGAGCCGGCGGTGCGCGAGCAGGTCGAGGCCGCCCGGCGGTCGCTCGCCGCCGCGCCGGCGCTGCCCGCCGCCAAGGCCGCCGACGTTTACGGCGAGGCCGGCAAGACCTTCCTGCTCTATGCCCTGGGCGGCGCCGCCATGGCGTGCTTCGAGAACGCAGCGGCGCTCGCGCCCGAGGACGCCCGCTGGGCCTACTACGCCGGCGCCCTGGCGCAGCGGGTCGGCGACCTCGAGCGCGCCCGCCGCCACCTGCGGCGCGCCGGCGACCTGCAGGCGCCCTTCCCCGCCGCGATCTACCGGCTGGGAGAGGTGGAGCTGCTGCGCGGCGATCTCGCGGCCGCGGACCGCGCCTTCACGGCCGCGCTGGCCTTTCCCGGCACGGCCGCCGCGGCGCACTTCGGGCTGGGCCGAGTGGCGCTGCAGCGCGGCGATGCCAGCCAGGCGGTCGAGCACCTGGAAGCGGCGCTTCAGGCGCAGCCCCAGGCCGCGGTCGTGCACGCCCCGCTCGCCGCCGCCTACCGCCGCCTGGGGCAGCTCGACAAGGCGCAGGCGCAGGCGGCGGCGTACGGCAGCGGCGAGGTGCGGTTCGTGGACGTCCTGATGAGCCAGCTGCAGGCCGCCAACGCCGGCAACATGCGGCGTATCGCCGCCGCCACCGAGTCCTACAATCGCGGCAGCTACGCCGAAGCGGCGGCGGAGATCCGCCAGGCGATCGCCGTCGATCCCCAGAGCCTGCGGTCGTGGATGCTCCTCGGCCACGCCCAGGAGCGTCTTGGCGACGCCGCCGGCGCCGAGCAAAGCTTTAGGCGCGCCGTCGAGATCGATCCCGGCCATTTTCGCGCCCGGCTCGGCCTGGGCACCCTGCTGGCCCAGCGCGGCGCGCGCCGCGAGGCCATCGAGCAGCTCTCGGCCGCGGTTCGCCTGCGGCCGGACCTGCCGGATGCCAGGTTCAATCTCGCCAAGGCCCTGGTGGAAGAGGGACGTCTCCCCGAGGCGCTGGCGCAATGCGACGCCTTGTTGCAGCTCACACCGCAAGACCGTGACGCGCAGGCCCTGCGGGACGAGCTGCGCGGGCGTCTTGGCCAGGGGCGGAGCGGGGGGTAGACTGTCGGCCGCCTCGCCCGCCGCCAGGGGCGGGGCAGCCTTCGGCATGTCCACGTCCATGTTCGCGACAACTCCCCCTGGCAGGCTGCTGCTGGCGGCTGCCGCCGTCCTCGCGGCGGGCTGCCACCGGCCGCCGGCCGCGGCGACGTTCCCCGGCGCGCCGCTGGTGCTGATCTCGATCGACACCCTGCGCTCGGACCACCTGCCGGCGTATGGCTATGGCGGCGTCGCCACCCCGGCCATCGACGCGCTGCGTCGCGACTCCCTGCTCTTCTCGCGGGTCTACTGCCACTATCCGATGACCCTGCCCTCGCACGTCTCGCTGCTCAGCGGCGAGCTGCCGCCGGTCAACGGGGTGCGGGACAATTCGGGCTTCCCCTTCGACAGCGCCCGCCACAGCTTCCTGCCGCGGCTGCTCAAGCAGGCCGGCTACGACACCGGCGCCGTGGTCTCGGCGGCCGTGCTCGCCGCCGGCACCGGGCTCGCGGGCGGCTTCGATTTCTACGACGACCGGATGCCCGCCGCCGCCCACATGGAGGAAGCGAAGCGGCCGGGCGCCGAGAGCGCGCGCGTGGCGCTCGACTGGGTGGGGCGCCGCGCCGCCGGCCATCCCTTCTTCCTGTTCCTCCATCTCTACGAGCCGCACGCGCCCTACCGGCCCCCGGAGCCCTTCGCCTCGCGCTACCGGGCTGCGCCGTACGACGGCGAGATCGCCGCCGCGGACGCGGTGGTCGGAGACTTCCTCGGCGGGCTCAGGCGGCTGGGGGTCTACGACCGCGCCGTCGTGGCATTGCTCTCGGACCACGGCGAGTCGCTGGGCGAGCACGGCGAGCAGCAGCACGGCACGTTCCTCTACCGGGCGACCCTGCAGGTGCCGCTGCTGCTCAAGCTGCCAGGCTCGCGGCGGGCCGGCGGCAGCGTCACGGCGCCGGCGCAGCTGATCGACGTCGTCCCCACCTTCCTGCGCCTGGCGGGTGTGCCCGCACCGGCGGGGCTCGCCGGCGAGAGCCTGCTCGACCTCGGCCGCTCGCCGGCCGGCGGTCCGGCGGTGGCCGGCGGCGGGCAGGCAGGCGGCGGACCGGCGGCGGCGCCCGCCGGCGAGCGGCCGATCTATGCCGAGACGCTGGGGCCGCGCCTGCACTTCGGTTGGAGCGAGCTGACCTCGCTGATCGAAGGCAACCTGCACCTGGCGGACGGCCCGGAGCCCGAGCTGTTCGACCTTGCCGCCGATCCGGGGGAGACCCGCAACCGCCTGGCCGGCGAGCGCCGCAGCTTCGCGGCGATGCGCCAGACGATCCGCGGCATCTATCAGCCGCCGGCGCCGCCGCGGCCGGTCGATGCCGAAACCGCCAGCCGGCTGGCGTCGCTGGGCTACGTCGCAGCGAGCGGCGTGCTCGCGACCGGACCGCTGCCCGATCCGCGCAGCCGGCACGCCGAGATGGCGCTCCTGGACGCGGCGATCCTGGCGATCCAGGAGAAGCGCTGGGCGGCGGCCGCGCCGCTGCTCGAGCGGCTGCTGGCGGCCAACCCGCGGATGCCGGACGTGCACATCCTGCTGGCCTCGACCCGCGAGATGCTCGGCCGCAACCGCGAGGCGGCGGAGAGCTACCGGCAGGCGTTCTCGGCAGCGGGCGGCTCACCCGTCGTGGCGTTGATTGCGGCGCGCGGGCTGCTGAAGCTGGGACAGGTCGAGGAAGCGCGGCAGCTGGCCGGGCTGGCGCACGGCGGCGGCGTCGACGCCGCGTCCGCCGCCGCGCTCACCGCGGAGGTCGCCCTCGCCCGCAACGACCTGGACGCGGCGGTGGCCGCGCTGCCGCGCCTCGGCGGCGACGGCGAGGCGGCGGCCGTGCGGCGCACGATCGGCATGAGGCTGGCCGATGCGGGCCGCTCCCAGGAGGCGCTTGCCGTGCTCGAGCCCCTGGCCGGCGGCGGCGACGCGGGAACCCTCGACGCGATCGCCATCGCGCTCAGCGAGACCGGCCGCGACCAGGAGGCGACAGCCGTCGCCGGCCGGGTGCTGGCCGCCGCGCCGCGCGACGCGCGCGCCCACCAGATCCTCGGCACGGTGGCGCTGCACCGCGAGCAGCCGGACGAGGCGCGGCGGCAGCTGCAGCTGGCCGTGGAGCTGGACCCGCGCCTGGCCATCGCCTGGAACACCCTGGGCGTCGCGCGCTTGCGGCTCGAGGGCCCGGGCACGGCGCTGGCTGCCTGGCGCAAGGCCGTGGAGATCGCGCCCGACTATTGGGAAGCGCTCTACAACATCGGCCTGGTGAGCGCGGCGATGGGCAAGAAGGACGAGGCGCGGCAGGCCCTGCTGCGCTTCGTCGCCAAGGCGCCGCCCGACCTGTTCGGCCCTGACCTGGCGAAGGCCCGGACGCTGTTGCGGGAGCTGGGCGGATGAGCTTCCGGCGAGCGGCCGGGCTGCTGGCATTCGGCATGCTGGCGGCGCCCTGGCTCGGTTGCGGCGGCGGGCGCGGCGCGGTCGGCCCCTTCCCCAAGGCGCCGATCGTGCTGATCTCGATCGACACGCTGCGCTCGGACCACCTGCCGGCCTACGGCTACCGCGGCGTCGAGACGCCGGCCATCGACCGCCTGCGGCGCGACGCGGTGCTGTACGAGCGCGCCTACAGCCACGTGCCGCTCACGCTGCCGTCGCACTGCTCGATCCTCTCCGGCCGCCTGCCGGGCGAGCATGGCGTCCGCGACAACGTCGGCTATCTCTTCGACGCCGTCAAGCAGCAGTCGCTGCCGGTGGTGCTGGGCAAGGCCGGCTACGCGAGCGGCGGCGCGGTCTCCGCCGTGGTGTTGCGCGGCGCCACCGGCGTCTCCGGCGGCTTCGACTTCTGGGACTCGCAGGTCCAGCTGCAGTTTGCCGCGGGACTCGCCCAGAGCCGGCGCCCCGGCCAGGAGACGGCGCGCCTGGCGATCGACTGGCTGCGCCGGGTGGCCGGACGGCCATTCTTCCTCTTCCTGCACCTCTACGAGCCGCACTCGCCGTACGCTCCGCCGGAGCCGTTCGCGTCGCGCTACAAGGGCTCGCCGTACGACGGCGCGATCGCCGCCGCCGACGCGGTCGTCGGCCAGGTGCTGGGCGAGCTCGACCGGTTGGGGCTCTACGACCGCGCCATTGTCATCCTGCTCTCCGACCACGGCGAGGGCCTGGGCGAGCACGGCGAGAAGGAGCACGGGCTGCTGCTCTACCGGACGACGCTGCAGGTGCCGCTGCTGCTCAAGCTGCCGGGCTCGCGCCTTGCCGGCACCAGCGTCGCGGCGCCGGCCCAGCTGGTGGACGTCTATCCCACGGTGCTCTCCCTGGTGGGCCTCACGCCGGCGCCCGGGCGGCCGGGCCGCTCGCTGCTCGCCCTGCGGCCGGGCGGCGGCGGGGCCGGCGAGGTCCGCGAGCTGTACGCCGAGACCTGGTATCCGCGGCTCCACTTCGGCTGGAGCGAGCTCAGCTCGCTGATCCGCGGGCGCTTCCACTACATCCACGGCCCCGATCCGGAGCTGTACGACCTCGCCGCCGATCCGGGGGAGCTGCGCGACGTGCGGCAGGTCGAGCGGCGCACCTTCGCCGACCTGCGCGGGCGCATTCGCGGCCACCAGCAGCAGCTGGTGGCGCCGGCGGCGGTCGATCCGGAGACCGCGCGCCAGCTGGCCGCCCTGGGCTACGGCGGCGCCGTCAGCCAGGCCGCCACGGGCGCCGCGGCGTCCGCGGTCGATCCCAAGACCCGCATCGCCACCCTGGCCGACCTCAACGCCGCGATGGGCCTGTTCTTCCGCCAGCAGTTTGCGCAGGCGGTGCCCGCCTTCCAGCGGGCGCTGGCCGCCAACCCGCAGCTGGTCGATGCCTGGGAGCACCTCGCCGAATCCCTGCAGGCGCTGGGGCGGCTCGATGAAGCGCTGGCCGCCTTCCAGCAGGCGATGAAGGCGTCGGGAGGCGCTCCGCACATCGCCATCTCCACCGGCACGCTGCTGCTGCACATGGGCCGCCTCGACGAGGCCCAGGCGCATGCCGAGCTGGCCAGGAAGGTCAGCCCGGCGGGAGCCGACGGCCTGTTCGCCGAGATCGCCCTGGCGCGGCACCAGCCGGCGGCCGCCGAGCAGGCGGCGCGCCAGGCGGTGGCCGCCGAAGGTGACACCGCGGCGCCGCACGTGACCCTCGCCCAGGTGCTCGCCGCCGAGGGCAGGCTCGACGACGCCCTGGCCGAGACCGATCGGGCCCTGGCCGAGGTCGGCAGGCGTGCCAGCGGCCAGAGCTTCCCCGGCCTCTGGTACGTCCGCGGCGACATCCTTGCCCGCCTGGGGCGTGACGGCGAGGCCGAGCAGGCCTTCAAGCGCGAGATCGCCGGCTTCCCCGCCGACCTCCGCACCTATTCCAGCCTGGCAGCGCTCTATGTCGCCCAGGGGAAGATGGATGCGGCGGTCGCCGTGCTGCGGCAGATGGTGGACGGCAACGCCGGCTCCCCTGCGGCGTACGCCGAGGCGGTACGGACGCTGCGCGTCCTGGGCAACCCGCAGGGCGCCGCCGACCTGCTGCGCTTCGCCCTTGGCCGCCATCCCGGGAACGCGGAGCTGCGCGCTCTCGCCAAGACGGGGTGAGCCGGGGAGCAGATGAGCACGGCATTCGACGCCTGGCGCCTGATCGGAGCAGCGCCATCAGCAGCCGCCAAAATCAAACCAGCCCCATCGGCAGCCGCAAAAAAAAGCAGCCTTAAAGCAGCCATCGAGATCGAGGAGTCCTCAACCATGCGCTCCACCGCCACCGCCTTCGCCGTCGCCGTCGCCAAACTTTGCCTGGCACTTTGCATTGCGGCCGTGCCGGCCGCCGCCGCACCGACCACCGTTGCGCCGCCGGCGGCGCCCGCCGGGGCGTCCGCCACCGCCGCCGCTTCGCCCGCGGACGCGCGCCTCGAGGAGGCCATCACCCTGGCCTCGCAAGGCAAGTTCAAGCAAGCCATCGCCAAGCTCGAGGTGATGCGGCGCGAGCCGGATTGCCCGCCGCGGGCCCTGTCGCTGCTCGGCATCCTCTACGTCAAGGACAAGCGCCCCAAGGAGGCGCTGGCGGTGCTGCAGCCGCTGGCCGCGGCGGGGAACGCCGAGCCGGCCGTGCTCTACAACGCCGGCCTGGCCGCCCTGGCAGAGCACGACCTGCCGCACGCGCAGGGCTACTTCACCCGCGCCGTGCTGCAACAGCCGAAGTCGCCGGCCAGCCGGGAGCTGGGCCTGATCTACGCTCACCAGGGCAACGTGGTCGAAGCCTACTCGCTGCTGCGCCCCTGGTCGCTGCTCAACCCGACCGACGGCGAGGCGCGGCTGACCGCGGCGACGCTCGCCCTGCAGCTCGAACGGCCGGCCGAGGCCGAGCAGCTCATCTCCGGCATGGACCCCAAGGAGCCGGCGATCGCGCTGATGCACGGCAAGGTCCTGGTGCAGCAAGGGGACGGCAAGGGGGCGGTGGCGGTGCTGACGCCGCTCATGGCCAACCATCCGCCAGGCATGGAGCTCGAGGTGCGGCGGTCGCTGGCCGAGGCGCAGCTGCTCGCCGGCCAGCCGGCGGCAGCCGTCGAGCTGCTCAAGGGTCGCGTCGGCAATCATCCGGCGGTGGCCCTCGTGCTCGCCCGGGCGCAGCACAAGGCTGGCGACATCCTCGGCGGGCTGGTGACCCTGCGGCCGTTCGCCGACCAGCTGCCGGCAAGTGCCAAGGGCCTGGGAGATCCCCGGCCGCCGACCGGCATCGCCGTCGAGTACGGGCGCCTGCTGGTCGACGCGGGCCGCTCGCCCGAGGCGGTCGCGGTGCTCGAGAAAGCCACCCACATCCTGCCGCAGAGCCAGGAGGCCTGGCAGAGCCTCAGCCAGGCGTACGGCGCCGCCGGCCGCCGCAGCGACTCGCAGGCCGCCG
>DATKFK010001110.1:0-8358 GCA_035544375.1 Thermoanaerobaculia bacterium | reverse complement strand
CGCGTTCGACGCGCTGCTGTACCGCGTCACCGGGCAGGAGGACCTGGCGGTCGGGTCGCCGATCGCCAACCGCGAGCGCCTGGAGCTCGAAGGGCTGATCGGCTGCTTCGTCAATACCCTGGCGCTGCGCACCAACCTTGGCGGCCGTCCCAGCTGCGGCGACTTGGTGCGGCGGGTGAGGGAGACCTGCCTGGCGGCGTACGCGCACCGGGAGCTGCCCTTCGAGAAGCTGGTGGAGAGCCTGGGGGCGCCCCGCGACGTGGGCTCGACGCCGCTCTTCCAGGTGATGCTGGCGCTGCAGAACACCAGGACCGGCCGGCCGGCCGTGCAGCGGCGGCAGGCGGCCGGCGGCGCCGGGGCCGGCACGGCGGCGCCTGGCGCGCCGGAGCGCCTCGGTCTCGTGATGGAGCCCTGCGAGCTCGAGATCCTGGCCGCCAAGTTCGACCTGACCGTGGATGCCGTGGAGACGCCCGCGGGGATCTCCCTGGCGTTCGAGTACCGCCGAGACCTGTTCGACACCGCCACCGTCAAGCGGTTGGCGGAGCGCTTCCTGACGCTGCTCGCGGCGCTGGCCGGCGAGCCGGGAAGGGCCGTTGCCGAGCTGCCCATGCTCGGCGCGGGCGAGCGCCAGCAGCTGCTGCGGGAGTGGAACGACCAGCCAGGAGAGCCCTCAGGGGAATGCCGCACGGCCGCCTTGCTGTCCCCGGCAGCGCTGCGGATCCACGAGCTCGTCGAGTGGCAGGCGGCGCGGCGGCCGGATGCGGCGGCGGTCGCCGGGCAGGGCGCGACCCTCACCTACGGCGAGCTGGAAGCGCGGGCGAACCGGCTGGCGCGCACCCTGCGGCGGCTGGGGGTGGGGCCCGAGGTGCGGGTCGCGCTGTGCGTCGAGCGGTCGCCGCAGATGGCGGTCGCGCTGCTCGCCATCCTCAAGGCCGGCGGCGCCTACGTGCCGCTCGATCCTGGCCACCCGGCGGAGCGCCTGGCGCTGGTGCTCGGCGACAGCGCGCCGGCGGTGCTGCTGACCGAGGAGCGCTGGCTGGAGCGGCTGCGCGAGATCGCGCCGGGCGAGGACCCCGACCCAGGCGGCCCCCGTGCCCCCCGCGGCCCCGGCAGCAGGCGGGCGCCGCACGTCCTTTGCCTGGACCGGGACGCGGCGCGCATCGCCGCCGAGGAGGGCGTGCCCTGCGACGGGGGAGCGGACGCCGAGAGCCTGGCCTACATCCTCTATACCTCGGGCTCGACCGGCCGGCCCAAGGGGGTGGGCCTGGGACACCGCGCCCTGGTGAGCCTGCTGCGCTCGCTGGCCGAGCGGCCCGGGCTCGGACCGGCCGACGTGATGCCGGCCCTGGCGACCTTGACCTTCGACATCGCCGGAGTGGAGATCTACCTGCCGCTGGCGGTGGGCGGCCGCGTCGAGGTGGTGGACTGGGAAGAAGGCGCGACCGGGCGCCGCCTGGCGGACAGGCTGTCGGCCTGCGGGGTGACCTTCATGCAGGCGACCCCGGCGACCTGGCGGCTGCTGCTCGGCGCGGGCTGGAAGGGGCCGGCGCCGGGTCCGTCGCCATCACCGCCGGCGGCGCCGGGACTGCCGGCGGCATGGCCGGCAGCGCTCGTGGCGCCTCGCTTCAGGGCGGTGTGCACCGGCGAGGCGCTGCCGCCGGAGCTGGCCGCCGCGCTCCCCGCGCTTGGCGCCGAGCTGTGGAACATGTACGGGCCCACCGAGACCGCGGTGTATGCCTCGGGCGGGCCCGTTTTCCCGGCTGCGCCGGCGGCGGCCGCTTTCGTGCAGAGCCTGGGCCGGCCGCTCGCCAACACCCGCCTCTACGTCGCCGACCGGGAGCTCCAGCCGGTGCCGTTGGGGGTGGCCGGCGAGCTGCTGATCGGCGGCGACGGCCTGGCCAGGGGCTACTGGGGCCGGCCGGAGCTGACGGCGGAGAGGTTCCTGCCCGACCCGTGGAGCGCGGCGCCCGGCGTCCGCCTGTACCGGACAGGCGACCTGGTGCGCCACCGGCCCGGCGGCGCCCTGGAGTACCTGGGCCGGATCGATCACCAGGTCAAGGTGCGCGGCTTCCGCATCGAGCTGGGAGAGATCGAGGCGACGCTCCTGCAGCGTCCCGAGATCGGGCAGGCGGTGGTGGTGGCGGGCGGCGAGGGCGCCGCCCGGCGCTTGGTCGCCTACCTGGTTCCGCGCCCGCCCGGCGCCGGCGCCGGCGGCGCGGCTCCGGCCGCGGAGCTGCGCGCCTTCCTGCGCCGGTCGCTCCCCGAGCACATGGTGCCGGCAGCCTTCGTGTCCCTTGCGCGGTTGCCGCTCACTCCCAGCGGCAAAGTGGACCGCAAGTCGCTGTCCGCCGCGGCAGCGCCGGGTCCGGAACCACCGGTGCCGGGCACCGGCGCCGCCGGCGAAGGGGCCGCGCCCGGCGCCGCGCCGCGCACCCCGGCCGAAGCGCTGCTGGCGGGCTTGTGGGCCGAGGTGCTCGGGGTCGAGCGGATCGGGCGGGACGACAACTTCTTCGACCTCGGCGGTCACTCCCTGCTGCTGGCGGGCCTGCACGCGCGGCTGGAGGAGCGCCTCGGCAAGGAGATCCGGCTGCTCGACCTGTTCCGCCACCCGACGGTGCGCGCCCAGGCCGAGCACCTGCTGCGGCTCGACCAGCCGGCGGCGGCAGCCCTGCCCGGACCGCGGCGCCCCGGCGATCCCGGGCAGCCTGAACGCGTCGCCGGCCGGCAGGCTCGCCCCGCCCACCCCGGCGTTCATCCCGGCCGGCCCGCCGGCGAGCGGCCCGAGGGCGTCGCCATCGTCGGCATGGCCGGCCGCTTTCCTGGCGCCCGCGACGTCGAGGAGCTGTGGCAGAACCTGCGCGACGGCGTCGATTGCATCTACCGGTTCTCCGCGGACGAGCTGCTGGCCGCCGGGGTCGCCGCCGACCTGCTCCATAACCCGCGCTACGTCAAGGCGGCCGGAGTGCTCGACGGCGAGGCGCTCTTCGACGCCGCCTTCTTCGACTACCCGCCGCGCGAGGCCGAGCTGCTGGACCCGCAGCACCGCCTGTTCCTGGAATGCGCCAGCGACGCGCTCGAGCGGGCCGGCCACGATCCCCGCCGCTTCCCCGGCAGGATCGGCGTCTACGCCGGGGTGGGCAACCCCGGCTACTTCCTGCGCAACCTGGCCTCGAACCCCGCCCTGCTGGCGACCGCCGGCGAGCGCGAGGCGAGCATCGGCAACAGCCTCGATTACCTCACCACCCGGGTCTCCTACAAGCTGGACCTGCGCGGCCCGAGCGCCGACGTGCAGACGGCCTGCTCGACCTCGCTGGTGGCCGTCCATTTCGCCTGCCGGGCGCTGCTCGGCGGCGAGTGCGACCTGGCGCTGGCCGGCGGCGTGGAGCTGCGCTCGCCGCAGTCCGCGGGCTACCTGCACCACGAGGGGGGCATCGAGTCCGCCTCAGGGGTCTGCCGCGCCTTCGACGCCGGGGCCGACGGCACGGTCTTCGGCAGCGGCGCCGGGGCCGTGGCGCTGCGGCGGCTGGCCGACGCGCTCGCCGATGGCGACCCCATCCACGCCGTCATCCTGGGCACCGCGATCAACAACGACGGCGCCGGCAAGGTCGGCTTCACCGCCCCGAGCATCGACGGCCAGGCGGAGGTCGTCGCGGCCGCCCAGGAGCGGGCCGGCTGCCCGCCGGAGACCATCCGCTACGTCGAGTGTCACGGCACCGGAACGCCGATGGGAGATCCGATCGAGGTCGCGGCGCTGACCCGCGCCTTCGGCGCCGGCCTGCCGCGAGGCTCCTGCGCCCTGGGCTCGGTGAAGACCAACCTCGGCCACCTGGGGGCGGCTGCCGGCGTCACCGGGCTGATCAAGGCGGCGCTGGCGCTCGAGCGGCGCGAGATCCCGCCCAGCCTCCACTGCGTCCGGCCCAATCCGCTGCTCGACCTGGCGGCGGGCCCGTTCTTCGTCAACACCCGCCTCGCCCCGTGGCCGGCGGCGGACGGCCTGCCGCGGCGGGCGGGGGTGAGCTCGTTCGGGCTCGGCGGCACCAACGCGCACGCCGTGCTCGAGGAGGCGCCCGCCGCCGGGTCCGCGCCGTCGTGCGCCCCCGCCCGCCGCTGGCAGCTGCTGCTCCTGTCGGCCAGGGGCGAGGAGGCGCTCGAGGCCGCAACCGACAACCTCGCGTCCTGGCTCGCCGGCGCGCGGCAAGCCAGCCTCGCCACCGTGGCGGACGCCGCGTACACCCTGCAAGCCGGCCGCCGCGTCTTCACGCACCGCCGCGCCCTGGTCTGCGGCGGCGCCGCCGAGGCCCGGGAAGCGCTGGCCGGCCGTGATCCGCGGCGGTTGTGGAGCGCCCGCCAGGAGGGGGCGCGCCGGCCGGTGGTGTTCCTGTTCCCGGGCCAGGGCGCGCAGCACCTGGACATGGGGCGCGGCCTGTACGATTCCGAGCCGGTGTTCCGGCGCGAGGTCGACGAGTGCGCGCGCCAGCTGGCGCCGCTGCTCGGCGAGGACCTGCGGGTGGCGCTCTACCCGCCTGCGGGCTCGCCGGCGCGAGCGGCCGGCGGCGGCCTCGAGCAGACGCGGCTGGCGCAGCCTGCCCTGTTCGCCGTCGAGTACGCCCTGGCCCGTCTGTGGACGTCCTGGGGCGTGGCGCCCTGGGCGATGCTCGGCCACAGCCTCGGCGAGGTCGTTGCGGCCTGCCTGGCGGGGGTCTTCTCCCTGCCCGACGCGCTGTCGCTGGTGGCGGCGCGCGGCGAGCTGATGCAGGCGCAACCGGCCGGGGCGATGCTGAGCGTCGAGCTGGGCGAGGCGGAGCTCGCGCCGCTGCTGCCGGCGCCGGTCGAGCTGGCGGCCGTGAATGGTCCGGACGCCTGCGTCGCCTCCGGGCCTGCCGCGGCGGTGGCGGCGCTGGCGGCGCGGCTGCGGGAGCTTGGCGTGGACTGCCGCCGCCTCCACACCTCGCATGCCTTCCACTCCGCCATGATGGAGCCGGTCGCGGCGCCGCTGGCCGAGCTGCTGGGACAGATGCGGCTGCCGGCCCCGGCGATCCCGTTCATATCCAACCTCAGCGGCGACTGGATCGGCGCCGGTCAGGCCGCCGATCCCTGCTACTGGGCCGCCCAGCTGCGGCGTCCGGTGCGGTTCGGGGCCGGGATCGAGCGGCTCCTGGCTGCCGAGCCGGCGCCGATCTTCCTCGAGCTGGGGCCCGGGCGCGTGCTGAGCAACCTGGTGCGCCGCCGGCGGCAGCGGCTCGCCGCCGTACGGGAGGCGCCGACCCCTTCTGGGTCTGGCGCGGCCGCCCCGCGGTCCACTCCGGCAGCCGCGGCGGTGCCGCCGGCACCGGTCACGGTCGCCGCGATGCGTCATCCACGCGACCCCGGCGCCGACGGCGAGGTCCTGGCCGGCGCCGTGGGCCGGCTGTGGCTGGCCGGGGCCGAGATCGACTGGGACGCCTACCATGCCACCGCCGCCGGCGACGGCGCTGCGGCCGGGCTACGGCGGCGCCGCCTGCGGCTGCCGACCTATCCGTTCCAGCGCCGGCGCTGCTGGATCGAGCCGGGAAGCGCTACCGCTGCCTGGCCAGCGGGCGTCCCGGTCCCGGCGGCGCGCCTCGCGGCGGGCCCCTCCGAGCCCGCGGCGGTGGCGTCGCCGGCGGAGCGCGCCGCGGTCGCGGTGTTGTCGGCGGAGCGCGCGGCGGTGGCGGCGCT
This sequence comes from Thermoanaerobaculia bacterium, assembly GCA_035544375.1. GTDB lineage: Bacteria > Acidobacteriota > Thermoanaerobaculia > Multivoradales > UBA5704 > JASLEW01. Next base: position 2,661 of record DATKFK010001110.1, on the reverse strand, counting down.
TCGGGCCGCCACGGTTTCCGGCCCGGCCGGCCGCGGCGGTGGCGGCGGCACGATCGCGGCGCGCATCGCGGAGATCTTCGAGCGCTTGCTCGGAGTCGCCGTCGGGCTTCACGACAGCTTCTTCGATCTCGGCGGCCACTCGCTGCTCGCCACCCGCGTGCTCGCGCTGCTGGCCGCCGAGCTGGGCGCCGAGGTGCCGATCCACGTGCTCTTCGAGTCGCCGACCCCGGCCGAGCTGGCGAAGCGCATCGCCGGCAGTTCCGCGGCCGGCGGCGCGCCGGCGGTGCCGGCCGAACACATCGACCGCGTCGAGCACATCGACCGCGTCGAGCGCATCGGGCGGGTCGAGCGGATCGAGCGGATCGAGCGGACGCCGCGGGGCGGCGCCGAGCTGCCTGCGTCGTTCGCGCAGCAGCGTCTTTGGTTCCTCGACCAGCTGGCGCCCGGCAGCTCGATCTACAACGTGCCGTTGGCGGTGTCGCTGCGCGGCCCGCTGGCGGTGCCGGCGCTCGCCGCCAGCCTGGCCGCGATCGCGCGCCGGCACGAGTCGCTGCGCACTTTCTTCCGGCTGTCGCCGGCGGGGCCGGTGCAGGTCATCGCGCCCGCCGTGGAGCCGCGGCTCGCGGTGGTGGACCTGTCGCGGCTCTCGCGGCTGCCGCCGCCGGCGCCGCCGGCGCCGCCCGCGCCGCGTGCCGAGCGGGAGGCCCGCGGCGTCGCGCGCCAGGAGAGCCGGCGGCCCTTCGATCTGCGGTGCGCGCCGCTGCTGCGGGCGAGCCTCGTCCGCCTGGCCGCCGAGGAGCACCTGCTGGTGCTCACGCTCAGCCACGTCGTTTGCGACGGCTGGTCGGTCGGCCTGCTGATCCGCGAGCTGGCCCTGCTGTATGCCGCCGCCCGCGGCGGCCGGCCGGCGCCGGTCCCCGATCTGCCCATCCAATATGCCGACTTCGCGGCCTGGCAGCGGCGCCGGCTCTCCGGGGAGGCGCTCGCGGCCGAGCTGGCCTTCTGGCGCCGGCGGCTGGACGGCATCCGGCCTCTCGACCTGGCGACCGACCGTCCGCGGCGCGCTCTCCCCGGCGGGCCCGGCGGACCTGGCGCGTCCTCGCCGCTCGCGCTCGCCGCATCGCTAGCGGCGAGCGTCGAGCGACTCTGCCGGGAGCGGCGCATCACGCGGTTCATGGCCTTCCTCGCCGCCTTCGCCGCGCTGCTGAACCGCCACACCGGGCAGACCGATCTCGCTGTCGGCACGCCGGTCGCCGGCAGGACCCACCCCCAGACCGAGCCGCTCATCGGCTTCTTCATCAACACCCTCGTGCTGCGCCTGGATCTGGCCGGCGAGCCGGCGGCGGCGGAGGTGCTGGCAAGGGTGCGAGAGGCGACCCTCGACGCCTTCGCCCACCAGGACCTGCCGTTCGAGAAACTGGTCGGCGAGCTGCAGCCCGACCGCGATTTGTCGCGGACGCCCCTGTTCCAGGTGATGCTCTCGCTCGAGACCGTTCCCGACGTCCCGGCGATCCCGGGGTTGACCCTGAGCGTGCTGCCGGTCGAGCCGGGCGAGGTGAGGTTCGATCTCACCTTGGAGCTGCGCCAGAGCGGCGGGGCGCTCTCCGGCTGTCTCGAGTACCGCGCCGACCTGTTCGAGCCGGCGACCGTGGCGCGCTTCGGCCGGCAGTGGCACAACCTGCTGGCCGCGCTCGCCGCCGCGGCGGACCGGCCACTCGCGGACCTGCCGCTGCTGGCGCCGGCGGAGCGCCACCAGTTGCTCTGCGAGTGGAACGCCACGGCCTGGGACGCGGGCGGCGGCGAGCTGGTGCAGGAGCCCTTCGAGCGCCAGGCCGCCCGCGCTCCGGAAGCCACGGCTCTCGTCGCCGGCGGCGCGGACGGACAGGCGGCGCGGACGCTCACCTATGGCGAGCTCGACGCCTGGGCGAACCGGCTGGCAGCGGCGCTGCGGCGGCTGGGAGTGGGGCCGGAAACGGTGGCCGGCGTCTGCGCCGAGCCGTCCTTCGCCCTGGTGGCCGGCCTGCTCGGCATCCTGAAGGCCGGCGGCGCCTACCTGCCGCTCGACCCGGCCCACCCCCGGGAGCGCCTCGAGCAGGTGCTGGCCGGCGCCGGAGCGCGGCTGGTGCTGGCCGACGAGCGCCTGGCAGGCCGGCTGCCGCCGGCGCTCGACGTGCTGGTCCTCGACGCCGCGCCGGGCCCCGGTGCCGCCGGGCGCCGGCAGACCGGGGCAGCGCGGCCGGGACCCTCCGGCGGCGGTGGGCGGCGACGGCCCAGGGGTGGGCAACCGGGCACCCCGGCGGCGGGCGCTTGCCCCGACAATGCGGCGTACGTCCTGTATACCTCCGGCTCCACGGGAGCGCCGAAAGGGGTGGTTGTCTCGCATCGCACCGCGGTCAACCGGCTGCGCTTCCAGGTGGCCGCGGACCTCGAGCCGGGGGCGCGGGTGCGGCAGCGCACCCGCCGCGGCATCGACGTCTCGGTGCTCGAGATCTTCGCCCCCCTGTGGGCGGGCGCCGCCGTGGTGCTGACCACGGCGGCAGGCCAGCGGGACCCCGCCTATCTGGCGCGTCTCGTCTCCTGCCAGCAGGTGACCAACGCCAACGCCGCGCCGGCGCTGCTGCCGGCACTGCTCGCCGAAGCGGCGTTCCGCGGCTGCCGCTC
>DATKFK010001109.1:0-8827 GCA_035544375.1 Thermoanaerobaculia bacterium | reverse complement strand
CGGCGGCGCCGGCGCCGGCGCCGCCGCCAGGCGCGGCGGGCTGACAGCCGGCGCTGCCTGCTCGAGGGCCGCCGCCATGCCCTCCACCGTCGGCGCCCCGAACAGGGCGCGCAGCGGCAGCTTGATCCCGAAACGGGCGCGGACGCGGGCCAGCAGCTGCGTCGCCAGCAGCGAATGACCGCCGAGATCGAAGAAGTTGTCGCGCACGCCGAGCCGCTCGACGCACAGCACCTCCGACCACATCGCCGCCAGGGCCTCCTCGACCGGGGTGCGGGGCGAAAGTGCATTCCGCTCCTTCTCCGGTCCCCGGCGCTCGGCGGCAGCCAGCGCCCAGCGGTCGAGCTTGCCGTTGCCCGTGAGCGGCAGCTCGTCGAGCAGGAACCAACCCGCCGGCACCATGTACTCAGGCAGCCGGCGCCGCGCGGCCTCGCGGAGATCGGCGATCAGGCGCGCCGGGCTCCGCCAGGCCGCGGGGACCACGAAGGCGGGGGGCTCGCCGCCGGACAGGGGCGCGGCGGCGGCAAGCGAAGAGATGCGGCGGGCGTAGAGGTTGTAGAGGCAGGTCCTTTCGAGCGACGCTTCCTGCACCACCGTCACGGTGAAGCCGTGGCGCCCGAGCAGCGACCGCACGACCGCCAGCCGGCCGCCGACGTCGTGGACCTCGACGACGACCTGCTGGATCTTCGGCCAATCCCCCTCGTCGATGCCGGCGAGCACTTCGAGCTCGCTCTTCTCCACGTCGACCTTGAGCAGATCGATCCGCTGGACGTCACGCTCGCGGATCACCGCGGAAAGGCGCCGCAGCGGACGCAGGTAGCGCCGGGTCGCCAGACGCTCGTCCAGCAGCTCGTCGATCTGTTGCCTGGAGAAGCCGTCGCCGGCCCAATCCCGCGCCAGGAAGGCGCGCACGACGCTGCGCTCCTCGTCGGGGTCGGCCATGTGGCCGGACATGACCGAGACGTGAGGATAGTGCGTGAACTCCGCGAGCTTCTCCTCGCCCGCCAGGCCGCAGTCGAACAGCACGGCGTCCAAAGCGTAGAGAAGGACGTTCTCGCGCAGCACCTCGAAGGTCTCGGGGATGGGCTCGAAGGCGTAGATGCGGACCCGCGGGCAAAGGCCCGCAACGTAAAGCGAGAAGAGGCCGATGTTGGCCCCGACGTCGAAGACGCAGGAGTCCGGGGCGAGCGTGATCCCGTGCCGCAGGTACTCGCCTTGGGCGAAGATCTCGGCATAGACGAATTCCGTCTCGCTGCGGTTGAGGTGGCAGACCACCATGCCGTTGGGCAGCTCCCACAGGCGTTGGCCGTCCATCTCCTGCCGCCGCAGCATCCGGCAGGCGACCGCCGCCTCCTCCTGGTGCGGGACGACATAGGCGGTCAGCCGCGGATCGCCGGGCCCGCTCTGGCGGAGCTGGACGGCGCTCGCCGCCACTCCCGGGGCCTGGTCGAGGACGGCCTCGATCTCTCCCAGCTCGACGCGGAAGCCGCGGACCTTGACCTGCTGATCGATCCTGCCGAGGTGCACGAGATCGCCATCCGGCAGGTAGCGAGCGAGGTCGCCGGAGCGGTACAGGCGCTCGCCGGGACGCTCGGAGAACGGGTCCGGGATGAAGCGCTCCGCGGTCAACGCCGGGCGGTTGAGGTAGCCGCGGGAGAGCCCGGGGCCGCCGACCAGGATCTCTCCCGCGACGCCGATCGGGGCGGGGACCAGACCGGGACCGACGAGGCGAATCCGGAGGTCGGCCAGGGGAACGCCGATGCGGCTGCCGCCGCCTGCCCTGCCGCCGTCCTGCGACGCGCCGCCCGGCTCGGGATCGAGGTCCCGCCGGCGCACCGCGCGCAGGGTGACGTGGACCGTCGTCTCGGTAATGCCGTACATGTTGATCAGCCGCGGCTGCTCATCGCCGTGCGCCGCCAGCCACGGCCGCAGGCTTTCGAACTCCAGCGCCTCACCGCCGAAGATGATCGCGCGCAGGGCCAGCTCGACGGGCACGTGCCGCTCGGCCTCGACGAGCTGGCGAAACGCCGAGGGGGTTTGGTTGAGCACCGTCACCCGCCGCCGGGCCAGCAGCTCGAGGAACTTGTCGGGCGAGCGGCTGACCCAGTGCGGCACTACCACCAGCCGGCCGCCGTAGAGCAGCGCGCCCCAGATCTCCCAGACGGAGAAGTCGAAAGCATAGGAATGGAAGAGCGTCCACACGTCGCCGCTGCCGAAGCGGAATCCCGCCTCGGCGGCAGCAAACAGCCGCAGCACGTTGGCGTGGCTGATCGGCACGCCCTTGGGCCGGCCCGTCGAGCCCGAGGTGTAGATGACGTAGGCCGTGTTCCCGGGGAGCACGGGCGCGGCCGGCGCGCGGCGGCTTTCGCCCGCGAGGAGCCGCCAGTCGTCGTCGAGGCACAGCACCTCGACTCCGGCCGGGCAGGCTGCGCCCACGGTTTCGCGCAGGCGGCTCTGCGTCAGCAGCACCGGATAGGCCGAGTCCTCCTGGAGGAAGGCCAGGCGTTCGCCCGGATAGGCAGGATCGAGCGGGAGATAGCAGGCTCCCGCCTTGAGGATGCCGAGCAGGGCGACCAGCATCTCGAGAGAGCGCTCCATGGCCACGCCGACCAGCGTCTCCTGGCCGACGCCCAGGCGCCGCAGGCGGTGCGCGAGCTGGTTGCCCTTCGCCTCCAGCTCGGCGTAGCTGAGCACGCGGTCTTCGAAGAGCACCGCCGCCGCCTCGCCTCTCGCTGCCGCCACCCTTGAGAAGCGCCCATGAAGGCTCGCGGCCGGCTCCGGGTCTGGCGCCATGGCCGGGGGATTCCATTCCTGCAGGATCTGATGACTCTCCCCAGCGGTGAGCAAACCGATACCGGAGACGGCCGCCTCCGGCTGCTCCAGGACGGCATGCAGCAGCGTCTCGTAGTGGCCGATCAAGCGCTGGATGGTCGCGGCGTCGAACAGATCGGAGTTGAATTGAACGCTGCCCGCGAGAGTGCCTTCGGGACCGTCCCAGAGCAGCAGCGTGAGATCGAACTTCGACGTCCTGGTATCGCCGCCGCTGGTCCCGAGATCGGCGATTGCCAGCTCCGGCGCCGCGCCGGCCGCAAGTTGGAAGGGGAAGTTCTGCAAGACGAGCAGGACCTGGCACAGCGGGTTGCGGTCGAGGCTCCTCTCGACCTGAAGATCGTCGACCAGCTTTTCGAACGGGATGTCCTGGTGCGCGTAGGCGCCGAGTGCGACCTCGCGCACCCGTGCGACGACGTCGCGGAAGCTCGGGTCGCCGCTCAACCGCGTGCGCAGCACCAGGGTGTTGGTGAAGAAGCCGATGAGGCCCTCGATCTCCTTGCGGGTGCGGTTGGCGATGGCCGTGCCCACCACGACGTCGCTCATTCGCGAGTGGCGCGCCAGGAGGGCCTTCCAGCCAGCCAGCAGCACCATGAAGGGGGTGGCGCCCAGGCGCCGCCCAAGGGCGCGCAAACCGCGCGTGAGGGGGGCGGCGACGCTGACCGCAAGCTCCGATCCGGAGAATGACTCGACCGCCGGCCGGGGGCGGTCGGTCGGCAGCGCCAGCAGGGGAGGCGCGCCGGCAAGGTGGCGGCGCCAGTAGTCGAGCTGCTCCGCCAGCAGCCCGCCTTGCAGCCCCTGACGCTGCCAGACCGCGTAGTCGGCGTACTGCACCGGCAGCTCGGACAGGGGCGACGGGCGCCCGTCGCGGAAGCACTGCCAGAGAACGCCGAGCTCGCGGTGCAGGACTCCCATCGACCAGCCGTCGGCGGCGATGTGATGGACGTTGACGACGAGCGCGGTGTCCTCGCCGGCGAGGCGGGCGAGGGCGATCCGGATCGGCGGCCCCACCGCCAGCTCGAAGGGCCGGCGCGCGTCGGCGGCGGCGAGACGCCGGGCAACCTCCCAGCGTGCCGCGCCGTCCACACCCGCGAGGTCCACCACCAGCACGCGGACGCTTGCCGGCAGGACCACCTGACATGGCTCGTCGCCGAGGATGGGGAAGGAGGTCCGCAGCACCTCGTGGCGCCGCGTGATCTCCTGGAAGGCCTGCTCGAGCGCGCGCGCCGGGAGGGGCCCGCGCAGCCGCAGCAAGCTGTGGATGCTGTAGAAGGAATTGCCCGGCGCCAGCTGATCCAGGAACCAGAGCCGCTGCTGGTTGAAGGACAGCGGCGGCGGCCCCAGGCGCGGCAATGGGCGGATGGGCGGCAGGCGGCGCCCTTGCTTGGCGGCCGTCGCGCCGTCGATGCGCACCGCCAGCTCGGCGAGCGTCGGCGCCTCGAAGAGCCAGCGCACCGGGAGATCGAGATCCCACGCCTCGCCGGCGCTCGCGGCGAGGCGCACCGCCTTGAGCGAGTGGCCGCCGAGCGCGAAGAAGTCGTCGTCGCGGCCCACCGTGTCGACGGCCAGCACGTCGGCCCAGATCGCCGCCAGCAGCTCCTCGGTGGCTCCGCGCGGCGCGGCCGATCCGGCGCCGCCCGGCTGAGGCGCCGGCAACCGCCGGCGATCGACCTTGCCGGTGGCCGTCCGCGGCAGGGCTGGCAGGATCACGATGTGGGCGGGCACCATGTGCTCCGGCAGGCGCTGGCGCAGGCGGCGCCGCAGCTCCGCGACGTCGAGCGCCCCGGCCGCCGCACCCACCACGTAGGCCGCCAGGCTCGTCTCACCCGCCGCCTCCCGAGCCGCCACCACCGCCTCCTCCACCCCCGCCTGCTGCCCCAGGCAGGCTTCGATCTCCCCCAGCTCGATGCGGAAGCCCCGGACCTTGACCTGCTGATCACGGCGCCCCAGGAAGGCCAGTTGTCCATCCGCCCGGTGGCGCGCCAGGTCCCCGGTGCGGTACAGCCGCGCACCCGGCTTGCCGCCGAAGGGCGACGGCACGAAGCTCGCCGCCGTCAGCTCCGGACGCCCGAGATAGCCCCGGGCCAGGTTCTCGCCGCCGAGGCACAGCTCACCCAGAGCCCCCAGCGGCACCGGCCGCTCCCCGCCCGCCAGCACGTAGACCTCCGTATTGGCCACCGGACGCCCGATCGGCGGTGACGCCCCGAGCCACCCCGCCGCACCCGCATCCGCCCAGGTCGAGTAGGTCGTGTCCTCGCTGGGGCCGTAGAGGTTGAGCACCCGCTTCACTCCGCCGCCGCACCCACCCTCCCGCAGCACGCGCTCCACCAGTTCGCCGCGCAGCGCCTCGCCAGCCAGGTTCACCGTCCGCACCGAGCCCGGGATGCCCCCCATCCGCACCAGCTCCGCCATCGCCGACGGCACCGTGTTGATCAGCGTCACCCGCGGCGCCTCCTCCGCGCTCGCCAGCGCCAACGCATCGGCCATCAGCACCACCGTCCCACCCGCCGACAGCGGCACGAACAGCTCGAAAATCGACAGATCGAAACAGATCGAGGTCGACGCCAGGACACCCGCCAGCTCCTCGGCCGCAAACACCTGCCGCGCCCAGCACACCAGGTCCACCGCGCCGCGGTGCGTGATCCCCACCCCCTTCGGCCGGCCCGTCGAACCCGAGGTGTAGATCACATAGGCCAGTTGCTCGGCCGCCGCCCGCCGGCCGACCTCCTCCTCCACCCCCAAGGCCTCCTCGGCTCCCAGCTCCTCGACGCACACCACCGCGGCCACCCGCGGCCACCGCGCCGACAGCCGGCGGCCGCTCACCAGCACCGCCGCTCCCGTGTCCGCGACGACGAGCTCCAGACGCTCGGCCGGATACGACGGATCGAGCGGCACGTAGGCGCCCCCCGCTTGCAGCACCCCGAGCAGCGCCGCCACCAGCTCCGGCGTGCGTTCCATCAACACCGCCACCCGCGCCTCCGCCCTCACCCCGCGCCGCACCAGCTCCCGCGCCACGCGACCCGCGCGCCGGCCCAGCTCGCCATAGCTCAAGTGACTGCCGGCCGCCACCACCGCCGTCGCTTCCGGGCTCCGCGCCGCCTGCGCCGCAAACAGCTCGTCGAGCCATGCCTCGCGCGGCAACGCCAGGACCGTGTCGTTCCACTCCACCAGCAGCTGCTGGCGCTCCGCCGCCGACAGCAACGACAGCTCCGAAAGCCGCAGCGCGGGCCTCTCCACCGCCGCCGACAGCAACCGCACCAGCCCCGCCCCCCAACGCGCCACCGTCGTCGCGTCGAACAGATCCGTGCTGTACTCGAAGGACGCGAGGAGGTCGCTGCCGCGGCGCGCCATGGTCAGCGTGAGGTCGAGCTGCGAGGACCGCACCGCGACCGGCATGCATTCGAGCTCGACCGGGCCGAGATCGAGGCGCACCCCAGGCTCGCCGAGAGCGAAGGCGCCGAGGCCGGAGGGGGCCGGAGGGGGCGCGGCAAGGAAATTGAACATGGTCTGGAAGACCGGCGAGCGGCTGGCGTCGCGCTCCGGGTGCAGGCGCTCCGCCAGCAGCGCGAAGGGGAACCACTGGTGCTCAACGGCGGCGAGGATCTGGCGCCGTACTCCGTCGAGGAGGAGCGCAAACGGCGGGTCGTCCGCCGCCGCGACGCGCAGCGGCAGGGGATTGACGCAATAGCCGACGACGCCCGACAGCTCGCGCCGGGAACGGTTGGCGACCGGCGAGGCGACGACGAAGTCCTGCTTGCCGGTCAGCCGGTGCAGCAGGGCCTGGAAGGCGGCAAGCAGGACCATGAACGCGGTCGCGTGCTGGGTCCGGCCGAGGCTCGTGACGCGGCCACCCAGCCCGGCAGGCACTTCGAACCGGTGCCGCGCTCCCTGGAGCGTGGCCGCGGGCGGCCGCGGCCTGTCGCTGGGCAGGCCGATGTCGTCGGCCGCGCCCGCCAGGGCCTGGCGCCAGAAGCTCGACGCGAGATCTCCCGCGGCTCCCGAGACCAGCCGGCGCTCCCGCTCCACGAAGTCTCCGAAGGCGGCGCCCGCGGGCTGGACGGCTGCGGCGCTCGCGGGCTCGAGCAGCGCGCCGAGCTCGCGGGTGAGGACGCCGAGCGATACGAAGTCGGCGATCAGGTGGTGGACCGTCAGCAGCATCACCTGCTCCGCGGGCTCCGCCAGCGAGCGGGTGAGCAAGGCGACGCGCAGGAGGGGCCCCCGCTCCAGGTCGAACGGCCGGTTGCCCTCTTCAGCCAGCCAGCGGGAAAGCGCCGCGGGGGACCAGGCACTTGCATCGTGACGCTCGAAGGCGACCTCGACGTTCGCGTGGACCCGGCCGAGAGGCTCCTCACCGGCGTCGCCGAAGGTGGTGCGCAGGATTTCGTGGCGATCGACCAGGGTCTGGAAGGCCTGGCGCAGGGCGCCCGCGTCGAGCGCCCCTCGGATGCGGCCCGCGATGGCCAGGTTGTAGGCGCTGCTTTGCGGCAAGAGCCGCTGCAGAAACCAGAGGGCTCGCTGGCCGTAGCTCAGCCGAACCCCCGCATGCTCCGCTGCCGGCTGTACGCCAGCCGCTGTCTCACCCCCGTCCGGGAACTCTCGCGGCCAGGGAGGGTAGCAGGCGAGGTCCGGGGTCGCGGCCGGCGCGGCATCCAGCCGCGCGAGGATCTCGGACCCGATGTCGGCCACGCTCGCCCCATCGAGCAGGACGGCGAGTGGGAGCGCGACGCCCCACCGGTCCTCGAGCGCCTGCGCCAGCTCGGCGGCGCTCAAGGAGTCCAGGCCCGCGGTGGTCAGGGGCCGGCCGGTAGGGAGGCTCGCCGGCGGGATCTCGAGCGCCTGCGCCGCCAGCTCCCGCAGTGCGGCTTCCAGGGCGGCGCGGCGCACCCCCGCGCTTACGGCGAGGAACGGTTCGCGCCCCACCTCGCCGGCACCGGAGCCGCGCGCTGCCTCGGCGGCGCCCGCCGGCAGGTTGCTACACGCCAGAGCGTTGCTCGCCACCCTCTCAACCCTCGCCTGTCACCGCACTCGAGGCGCCCACCGCGACGGCTTCGGGCCCGAGCTCGAAAAAGGGACGATCGCTTTCAAAGGCCGGTTCGAGCTGATCGAACCAGGTGGCATGAGGGTCGAACTTGGCGAAGAACGGCCGCCGCACCCACGAGCGATCCCTGGCCTGCAGGTAGTCGAGGACCAGCACCTCGCGGCCGGCGGCGTGGCTCGTCCCCAACAAGCGGACCTTGCCCGCGAAGGCCGACATGCAGGGTCCGCGCACCGTGCGCGCGAGACCGGAGATCCGGGAGTACGCATCGCGAAAGATCGAGTGGGTCATGGTCAGCGGCAGCTCGAAATAATGCCGGGGGCCGGTATCGCGTTCGACGAAGAAATAGTAGGGGACCATGCCGCGGCGGACGCACTGCCGCCACAGCTCCACCCACACGTCGGATCGGTCGTTGACATGGCGGATGAGCGGCGCCTGCACTCGGATCTCCGCCCCGGTGGCGCGCACCCGCCGGATGGCTTGCTGGGCGATCTCCCCCGACAGCTCGACCGGATGGTTGTAATGCGCCATGATCGCCAGGTGCCTGCCGCTCGCGACGACCTTCTCGAACAGCCGCAAGAGATCGTCGGCGTCGGGATCGGTGACGAAGCGGTGGGGCCAGTAGGCGAGCGCCTTCGTTCCGATGCGGATGTTTTGCACGTGCTCGAGCTCGGGATCGAGGAGCGGCTCCAAGTACCTGGCAAGCACGCGCGCCGACATGACCAGCGGGTCACCGCCGGTCAGCAGCACATCGCTCACCTCGCGGTGGCCGCCGAGGTACCCCACCAGCTCCTCGACCTCGTTCGACTGGAACCTCAGCTCCGGGAGGTTCACGAACTGCGCCCAGCGAAAACAGAAGGTGCAGTAGGCGTGACAGGTCTGGCCCGGCGCGGGAAAGAACAGGACCGTTTCCCGGTACTTGTGCTGCAAGCCCCGCAGCCGCCGCCCGTTCCAGCTTGGAACGTT
>DATKFK010001108.1:0-11667 GCA_035544375.1 Thermoanaerobaculia bacterium | reverse complement strand
GTGGTGGTGATGGCCGTCACGTTGACGCTGGCCCCCTCCGCGATGGCCCACGCCAGGCGGGCCTGGAAGGGAGTATCCCCGGGCCAGACCGGGATCTCAGGGCGTACCGTGGGCGAGATGTCATAGAGCATGGGCGCCCCCTCCTTCCGGCTGTCCCGGATCATACCCCTTTGGCGGGGGTCTCTTCCTCCACAGCATCCATAGCCGAGCGCAGGTTTGCTAGGACCTCATCTGCCAGTTCTGTGACCACCTGACGCAGCGTAGAGGGAACTCGCGCCCGTGCGAGCCGAGCTCTCCGCGTCTGCTCGGCTAGCTCTGCTTCAACTATGTTCAAGACAAAGCCGAAGAGTCGTGCCTGCTCTGCAACAGTGGGGTCATCGCTCTTTGCAAGCAAGGTGACAGCCGGCCGTAAGGAATCAGGCATCAATGTCAGGATTTGAAGCAGTCCTCGAAGCCTGGCGCCATAAATGTTCCGTTCGGCGGTACCGGCAGCCCATTCAGCAATAAGGAGATTGAAACAAGCCACATCGCCTTTCCGAAGCGCTGAGCCAGCTTGCAGCATTAGTGCAAGGTGTAAGCTTCCGTCTGTCAAACTCTTGGGTTGCTGCCTTGCATACTTCAGCAGTTCTGCTGAATAAGTGTCAACTCCTGAGTAGTCGATTCGTCTCGGGTCATGCGCCAATATCTGTAGTATTTGGCGAAGTGAAAAAACGAGCTGGCTGTCAAAATCGCGATTGCTACGAAATTTCTCCGCCACCCTTTTGAATGTCGCCAGCGCGTCCAATTTTCGGCCCTGCCTTTTTTGCGCTATGCCAAGAAGGACCATGGACGACGCAACGAGCCCAGTGGCCTCGTCAGGTGACAGAAGCTGCGGACTTCCCTCAAGAACTGCTATTGTTCTGCCGAGGAATGATTCCGCTTCTTCGAATCGTTCTAGCTGCAACGCCATAGAACCGAGTACTCCGGGAACAAGAAGGTGGTCGAGATTAGTGTCTATATTGTTGAGATGGCCTTCGAGTCCCGCAGCTTCTAGCCTTAGCTTTTCGTAATTGTCGATGGTTACCTCGGGAATTCTCTGGAGGATCGGCCGAGCCTGGACCTTTCGGTGACGTTGATGCCACAGTTCGTCGCGCAGCCGTCTACCTTTTTCGGAGCGGGCGAACTCGACCGCAGCGTCGATCTGGCGAACGGTCAGGAGAATCAACTCGCGCTGCAACAAGGAATTCTCTCCCTCTGTAGAGCGGAGTTCGGCGCATGCTATCTCGAGCTTGTCAAGAGGATGCCAAAGGGCGAGGAAGTGGACTATCGGGAAAAGGATCCTTGTACCTTTCCGGAACTGATACCAGAGCCGCAAGAGACCATCACTTAACTCATAAAGGGTTCCCTTACCACCTTCGCCCGCGATCGGGGCTACGTACCCCTGCTGCTGGAGTCGCTTAACCTGGGTCGAGAGTGCACGTAGAGGGAGGCGACTTTGTTGCGAGATCTCCTTTAGCGTGAGGTTCTCGGGTGCAAGCGCCATTGCAGTAACGACGGCGCGCTCGCGCGGTGCCAGCTGTGCCAAGCACGCCTCGAAGTAGGCGGTCTGAGCGTCGAGCAGGGCGCTCATCTCCTCGACTATGGCCTGCACTCCTGGATTGCCCGTCAGGACGGAAAAGGCCATCACGACGGCTCGGGGGTTACCACCCGTAAGGCGATGCAGCACTCGGCGGCGGACGTGAGAGTCGGGCTCGGCATCAGCATTTGTTGGCTGCCTGGTGATCTTGGCCAACCGACCAAGGAGCTGGCCGACCTCCTCCTCGGTGAGCGGCTGAAGAGTTCGCTCCTTGAGCTGCCCGTAAAGTGGTTGTCGCGGATCTAGGAGCGCAGCGAGGTAACGGGTGGGGGTGGTACTTAGAAACAGGAGTTGCTTGTCCTCGGATAGTAGAGAACGGAGAAGCTGGATCTGGCTGGTGCCGCGGCGGCCCGGCAGGCCGGTCAGGGCGGCATCTAGGTTTTCCATCAGTACCAGAAGGATCTTGCCGCGACTGCGAGCCTCGTCGCGAAGAAGTTGGGCCAGTTCCTCGAAGAGCGCCGGATCGTCCCCTGCATGTTCTAGCTCAGCCATTCGCAGGCGTAGGTTGCTGGCGCTGGGGTCACCACTCCGTTGCAGCTCCACCACCAGTTGATGGGCAACCTGAAGCAGCAACACCGCCGCCGAGTACACCGAGTAGGCCTCAGACTCGGAGAGCCAGACAGGAAGATAGCGCTCCAGCTGCGTGTCCTTCTTGATCCGGTGGTAAATGATGCCGATGAGATGAGTCTTGCCGATGCCACGCGGACCGCGGATGAGCCAGTGCTGCCTCGTCTCGGCGCCAGCCTGCCGCGCGAGATCGGCGAGGATCTCTTCGACGATTGGCTGCCGACCGACGAGCATCGCTTCTAAGACTTCGGGGGAGGCTTCGCGCGGATTGTAGAAACGCGGGCGGGCGTTCATAGACCTGCCTCTTGGTCATCGTCTGCGAGCTGGCGCCGCCACCACCGCCGGAAAAGCCGCGATGCGAAGACGACTTGATCTCCCTCGCGGCGGATGGGGAAATTCTCGACGAGCCAGGTGAAGAGGCGGTCCGCTTCGGCAGGCCGGGAACGGGAGAGCGGCTCGCGGAAGCCATCCGCGGGCAGGCCCACCTCTTCAGGTGCGGCCGCTAGCCGGTCGAGCGCCTCCTCAAGAGCTGACTTGGGTGGCTTGGGCATTTGGAGCGCCGGCCTCCTTGGTCAACAAAACTGTTGGTCAACATTCTTGTTGATCCTGACCGTCCTGTCAAGAATGACTGCAACCGCTGACGGTGTCCTGGCGGCCCGCCAGTTCGGTGCCTCGAACCAACCGGTGATGGCCGGATGGCTGGTGTAGGATAGTCCGGCCAAGGAGGGGTGTTGGGCAAGCGAGACGATGACCTTGGAGGTGGACGCGAGGTGCTGGTGGCCGACCATCTCCCCGAATCCCTGGAGCTGATCGAGGACGCTCAGCGCCCGACCGCGGAGCGCATCGCCCACCACGTCCGCGCCATCCTGACGACGCTGGGATTGGACCTCGCCGATCCGAACCTCGCGGAAACCGACATCCGGGTGGCCAAGATGTACCTCGAGATGTTCCACGGCCTTGCCGAGGGCGCCGAACCCAAGGTCACCACCTTCCCCAACCAGGAAGGCTACAGCCACATGGTGATGGAGAAGCAGATCCCCTTCTACTCGCTGTGCGCCCATCACCTGGTGCCGTTCTACGGCCACGCCCACATCGCTTACATCCCGCGCGACCGCATCCTCGGACTGTCGAAGTTCTCGCGCATCCTCGAGTTCTACGCCAAGCGCCCACAGCTCCAGGAGCGGATCACCGAGCAGGTGGTGACCTTCCTCGAAGAGCAACTGCAACCGCAGGGCGCGATGGTGGTCATCGAGGCGCGACACCTGTGCGTCGAGATGCGCGGCGTCAAGAAGCCCGGGGCCGTGACGGTCACCTCGGCGCTGCGCGGCATCTTCCACCAAAGGCAGGTGCGTGAGGAGTTCCTCGATCTGCTCCGCCGCTCGTAGCGCACGGCAGGCACGGTGGGTCCGCCGCGGGCTGGCCGGCCTCGCTTGCCTGGCCTGCCTCGCCTGCGTTGCCTGTGCCGGCGGCGCCAGCGGCGCCGTCGGCCAGATGGCCGACCTCACCAATCCGTTCCTGGGACCCGACTATTCTGCCTGGCTGATCGGGCCGGTGGCGCGCATCGCCAAGCCCGAGGAGATCAAGGCCTACCTCGCGCTGCGCGACGACGGCCAGGCCGCTGCCTTCGTCCAGCAGTTCTGGGAGCGGCGCAACCCCAATCCCGGCACCCCCAACGCGCTGCTGGCCAGGTTCGAGGACCGCGCCGAGGTCGCCGACAAGAAATACAGCGAGGCGGGCCTGCTCGGGCGGCGCACCGACCGCGGCACCATCCTGATCCTCTACGGTCCGCCCGCCAAGGGCGCCTTCGAGGTGGCGAAGCGGCCGACCGACCCGCCGATCGAAGTCTGGCAGTACGGCGCCACCGCGCCCGCCGGCCTCGACGGCAAGCGCCCTGACACCTTCTACCGCTTCACCAAGCGCGGCGACCTGACGGTGCTCTACATACCGCGGCCGGGAACCGTGCCGCTGACCGCGGCCCCGCCGCCGTGATGCGCCGCGCACGCCCGCCCCGACGGATCGGCCGTGCGGCCCACCGCCGCTGACCGCTCTCGCCGCACGGAGTCACCGAGGAACCGCCATGACCGAGGCTCGCGCCGTGCTTGCCGGAACCGGGGTTGCGATCCCGCCGCTCGAGATCGACAACCACATGCTGGCGCGCATCATCGACACCACCGACGCCTGGATCCGGGAGCGCAGCGGCATCGCGACGCGCTACTACGTCGAGCCGGGGGTCGCCTCGTCGGACCTCGGCGCCGAAGCGGCCCGCGCCGCTCTCGCCAACGCCGGCATCGAGGCCGCCGAGATCGACTACCTGGTGTGCGCGACGATGACCCCCGACCATTACTTTCCGGGCTCCGGCACCCTGATCCAGCAGAAGCTGGGCATCGGCCCGCTGCCGGTCCTGGACATCCGCCAGCAGTGCGCGGGGTTTGCCTATGGCCTGCAGATGGTCGACGTCCTCATCCGCAGCGGCGCCGCCCGCACCGTCCTTTTGGTGGGCGCCGACGTCCATACCTCCCTGATGCCGTTCTCGGCGCGGACCTTCGAGGTCTTGCACGGGCGCGATCCGGGGCCGCTGCCTGAAGCGGAGCTCGCCTGGAACTCGCAGTTCCGCCACCTGCTGGTGCTGTTCGGCGACGGCGGCGGCGCCATGGTCTTCCGGCGTGCCGAGGACGGCGACGCCGGCGGCCGCGGCATCCTCGGCGCGCGGCTCTATGGCGACGGCAACCACCGCGACATCCTCTACGTGCCCGGCGGCGGCTCGCAGCGCCGGCCGTTCGTCACCTGCGAGATGGTTGAGCGGGCCGAGACCGTGCCGGTGATGGACGGCCGCGCGGTGTTCAAGCTGGCCGTCACCCGCATGCCCGAAGTCACCCGCCAGGTGCTGCACGACGGCGGCTTCGGTCTCGAGGAGCTGGACCTGCTGGTCATGCACCAGGCCAACCTGCGGATCAACGAGGCGGCGCAGAAGGCGCTCGGCCTGCCCGACCGCAAGGTGCACAACAACATCCAGCGCTACGGCAACACCACCTCGGCGACCCTGCCGATCGCCTTCCACGAGGCGCAACAGGCGGGCAAGGCCCCGCCCGGCGCTCTCGTCGCCTTCACCGCCCTGGGCGCCGGCCTGCACTGGGGCTCCGTGCTGCTCCGGGTCTGATGCCCGCCGCCGCCAATCCCGATCCGACGGCGATCGCCGCGGCGCTTTCCCGGCGCGTCATGGGCCAGGAGGCGGCGGTGCGCGAGATGGCGATCGCGCTCGCCAAGCAGCTGTCCGGGCTGCGCGTCGGCAACATCCTGATGATCGGGTCCTCGGGCACCGGCAAGACGACCCTGATGCGCGCGGTCGAGTCCTACCTGGCGGCCGATCCCGACCTTGCCGGCCGCTCGGCGGTGGTGCGCATCCATGCCAACGTGCTGGGCGAGGAAGCGGAACGCGGCCGTCCGGGCGAGGCGGTGCTGGGGCGCCTGCTGGCCCGCGCCCGCGAGCAGCTGGGTCCCGCGGCGACGGTCACCGAGCTGGTGCAGCGCGCCGGCTCCGGCCTGGTGTTCGTGGACGAGGTGGACAAGATCCGCGCCCGGGTGGGCGAGATGCCCAACGTCCCCGGCATCCGCGCCCAGGAAGCCCTGCTGACGCTGATCGAGAACGAGGCGGTGGAGCTCGAGCTGCCGGCATGGGCCGGCGGCGGCGTGGCGACCGTCGACTCTTCGGGCCTGCTGTTCGTCTGCGCCGGCGCCTTCGAGGGCCTCTACGACGCCGTCTACGATCGCGTCACCATCGGCAGGGACCGCGGCGCGCTGCAGCCGGTCACCGTCGTCGAGGGGGGCAAGGTGCGCGAGCAGGTGGTGTTCCAGCTGCGCCGCTGGCTGCGCAACGAGGACCTCTTCGAATACGGCATGAGCCCGCAGTTCCTGTCGCGGTTCGATGCCGTGGTGCTGCTCAACGACCTGAGCCTCGACGAGCTGGTGCGGATCTTCCTCGAGGCCCCGGATTCCGCCTACCACCAGACGCGGGCCTACTTCGCCAGCCGCGACATCCACCTGGCGCTGTCGCCCGCCGCGGTGCGCCGCATCGCGCTCGAGGCCGCCCGCCAGCCCCGCCTGGGCGCCCGCGCCCTGAAGGAGGCGTTCCGCCGCGTCATCCGCGATTACGAGTTCGACCCCGGCGTGGCGGCCAGCGCCGGGGCGCTGCTGCTCGACCTGCAAGAGGTCGAAGCGGCCCTGGCGCGCTAGTAGGGGAGCGGGGCGGCGCGGGGGCCTGGCGCGCGCTGCCGCCGAACCTCCCGCAGCATCGCCAATCGCTGCTTGCGCCGCCGCGCCCGCACCCACTGCGGCACCAGGGTCACCACGATCAGCAGCGCCATCGGCACCGCCAGCCGCGGCAGCTGCGCGCTGATCTCGGCGTAGACGTTGCCGTGATGGGTGGCCGCGGCGTGCGCCAGGGCGGCGAAGAAGAAGGTGTAGATCGTCACCGTCGGAGCGATGCCCACGGCCGTGGTGGCCAGGAACATCGCGGGGCGCACCCCGGCCAGGGCGGCGCCATAGTTGACCAGCGGGAAGGGGAGCGGCAGGAAGCGCACCGCCACCAGGTTCCAGAAGCCGCGCCGGCCGATGGCCGTCTCCACCTTGTGCAGCCGGTGGCCGGCCAGGTGGCGGACGAAGTCGCGCCCCAGCAGGCGGCCCAGGAAGTAGCTCGCGGCGGCCCCCAGGATGACGCCGGCGATGTTGTAGAGGCTCCCCAGGGCCCCCCCGAACACCACGCCGCCGGCAATCATCAACGGCGTCGCCGGCACTCCGACCGGCGACAGCACCAGGTAGCCGGCGATCAGCAGGCCGGGCGCCCACCACGACTGGCGCAGGCCGGCGATCGCCGCGGCCAGCGCCGGCCCCGAGAGGTAGCCGGCGAGCGGCGTCCAGCGCACGGCGGCGTAGCCGCCCAGGAGCAGCGCCGGCAGCAGCAGGAAACGCAGCAGGAGGCGCCGGGGCACCCGCGGGGAAGGACTGCGGTCGCTGGACATTACGGGGTGGGCGGGGCGGGTGGAACGGCGGGCTGGAAGCGAAGGACGCGGTGGCTGGCCGGGAGGCGGCAGGTCCGAGCACCCGGCTGCCGGCGCTTACCGCGAGGCGTCCCCGTTCGCGGCTGGCGCCGTGGCGCTCGCGGGCAGGTGCAGGAACTCCCGCATGTGGCGGTTCAGCACCTCTTGCGCGGCGGGGTCCATGAAGTTCAAGCGCAGCTCGTTGATCACCATCACCTCGGTGCGGCCCCACTCGGCCCAGCAGTCGGCGCAGACCTGGGCCTGGACCTCGCGGCCGGCGGCGCCAGGCAAGGGCGGCCGCGGCAGCCGCGGTGCGCCGGCGCGCCCACAGCGGGCGCAGGGGTGGTCCGCGCCGCTCAAGCGACCTCCCCGGGCAGGATGATGCGGCTCTCGGCGCGCTCCAGCACCTCGCGCGGCACCCGCACCAGCAGCAACAGGTCGTGCTCGCCCTGCGTTGCGCCCTTCAGGCTCTTGACCACCTCGTCGGGCACCGCCAGCTTGACGTAGGCCGGCCGCTTGGGGTTTTGGCGCGCGCTCTCGATCACCAGCTCCTGCATCGGTATCAGCTCCACCTTGTGGGGATATTTTTCCAGCGCGTAGCTCAGGGCCTTGCGGGGATCGTCCATGCCGGGGATTGTACTCGCGTCCGCCCGCTGGGCTGGATGGACCGCCAAGGCTAGGCCAGGGACCCATCCGGCCGCGCCGCGCCTGCCGCTTGCAGGCGCGTGCCACCGCCGGCGGGAGCGGCGGCCAGCGCCTGCCGGAAGAAGCCGATGGTGCGCTCGATGCCGTCCTCGAGCGAGACCTTGGGTTCCCAGCCGAGAAGCGTGCGGGCGAGGGTGATGTCGGGTTGCCGGGTCTGCGGATCGTCTTCCGGCAGCGGCTTGAAGACGATCGGGCTCGAGCCGCGCGCGCTCCCTCCCTCGCCCTGGCTCTCGACCCGGTCGACGATGCGGCGGATGGTCTCGGCGAACTGCAGGATGGTCATCTCGTGCGGATTGCCGATGTTGACCGGCAGGGCGACATCCGACAGCAGCAGGCGATAGATGCCCTCGACCAGGTCGTCGACGTAGCAGAACGAGCGCGTCTGCTGGCCCTTGCCGAACACCGTGAGCGGTTCCCCTCGCAGCGCCTGCTGGATGAACGCCGGCACCACGCGGCCGTCGCGCAGCCGCATCCGCGGGCCGTAGGTGTTGAAGATGCGCACGATGCGCACCGCGAGCTGGTGGTAGCGGTGGTAAGCCATCGCCATCGCCTCGGCGAACCGCTTGGCTTCGTCGTAAACGCCCCGCGGCCCGACCGGGTTGACGTTGCCCCAGTAGCTCTCCTTCTGCGGGTGCTCCTTGGGGTCGCCGTAGACCTCGGAGGTGGAGGCGAGCAGGAAGCGCGCTCCCTTGGCGCGGGCCAGGCCCAGCGCGTTGTGGGTGCCGAGCGAGCCCACCTTGAGGGTCTGGATCGGCAGCTCGAGGTAATCGATCGGCGACGCCGGCGAGGCGAAGTGCAGCACCCAGGTCACCTGCCCCGGGACCTCGAACGGCACCGTCACGTCGTGCCTGATGAACTCGAATCCCGGGCGTCCCAGCAGGTGGGCGACGTTCTCCGGGTTGCCGGTCAGCAGGTTGTCCACGCACACCACCTCGTGACCCTCCCGCAGCAACCGCTCGCAGAGGTGGGAGCCGAGGAAGCCGGCGCCGCCGGTGATCACCGCTCGGCTCATGGGACGGCACTTGGCCGAGCGGCGGCGACGACCGCCCGCTGCGGCTCCCCAGGGACGGCCGCCGTCGTCGCCGCCGAGGCCGGAGGTGAGGGTGGTGCTGGCGTGCCGGGAAGGGCCGTGGGCCGCCCGATCGAGATGTACTCGAAGTTCGCCGCCGCCATTTTCTCCGGCGCATAGAGATTGCGCAGGTCGATCACCAGCGGGCGCCGCAGCAGCGTGTGCAGGCGGTCGAGCTCGAGCTTGCGGAACTGGTTCCATTCGGTGCAGATGACCAGCGCGTCGGCGCCGCGTGCCGCCTCGTAGGCGTTGTCGCAGAACTGCACGCCGGGGAACAGCGGCTCGCAGGCAGGCATCGCCTCGGGATCGAAGGCGCGCACGTTGGCGTGGCCGTCCAGCAGCCCCTGGACGATCGGCAGCGCCGGCGACTCGCGGATGTCGTCGGTGTTGGGTTTGAACGACAGGCCGAGCACGGCGATGGTGCGGCCGGCAACGGTGCCCAGTGCGCGCTCGATCTTGGTCACCATGCGCGCCTTGGTCGCCTCGTTGACGTCCAGCACCGCTTCGATGATGCGAAACGCCAGCCCCTGGTCGCGCGCGATCTGCGCCACCGCCCGCGTGTCCTTGGGGAAGCAGGAGCCGCCGAAGCCCGGCCCGGGATCCAGGAACTTGGGGCCGATGCGGCTGTCCAGGCCCATGCCGCGCGACACCACCTCGACGTTGGCGCCCAGCGCCTCGCACAGCTCGGCCACCTCGTTGATGAAGGAGATCTTGGTGGCGAGGAAGCCGTTGGAAGCGTACTTGATCAGCTCGGCGCTCTCGACGTCGGTGATCACGAACGGCACGTCGGCGGCGGCGAGCGGCGAGTAGACGTCGAGCATCATCTCGATCGCCCGCTGATCGCGCGAGCCGATGACCACTCGGTCGGGGTGCATGAAGTCCTCGATCGCCGAGCCCTCGCGCAGGAACTCGGGGTTCGACACCACGGCGAACGGGTGCTGGCCGCCGGCGCCCTCGCGCACGATGGCCTCGATCATCTTGCCGGTGCCGATCGGCACCGTGCTCTTGGTGACGATCACCTTGTAGCCGTTGAGGTGGCGCGAGATCGAGCTCGCGACGTCGCGGATGAAGGTGAGATCGGCCGAGCCGTCGCTCCTGGGCGGCGTGCCGACGGCGATGAAGATCGCCTGCGCTTCCTCGATCGCCGGCGGCAGGTCGGTCGAAAAACGCAGCCGGCCCTCGTCCATGTTCTTTTGCACCAGGGTGTCGAGCCCCGGTTCGTAGATCGGCACCTTGCCCTGTGACAGCGCCTCGACCTTGGCGGCGTCCTTGTCGACGCCGACCACGTGCATGCCGAAGTCGGCCAGGCAGGCGCCGGTGACCAATCCGACGTAACCGCTTCCTACGACGCAGATGTTCATAGCCGGGGGAGCTCTCGCAAGGGATCGATCCGTTTCATGCCGGATCCGTCAGAAGTTGGGAAGGGGCGGCCGCGGCCGCCACCTCCTGCTCGCGATACCAGCGCACGAAGCGCCGCAGTCCTTCACGGATCGGGACCTTCGGGGAGTAACCCAGAAGCCGCGCCGCCTTCGCGACGTCGGCATAGGTGATCGGGACGTCGCCGGGCTGGGCGGCAAGATACTCGAAGCGCGGTTCGACGGCAAGCTCGGCGGCGAGCCACAGCACCAGGTCCTGAAGCGAGGTGGTGTCGGCGCCGCCCAGGTTGAGGATCTCGAAGCCCGGCGCCAGGGCCAGCGTCGCCTCGATACCGTCGACGATGTCGTCAACGTAGGTGTAGTCGCGGCGGCTGCTGCCGTCGCCGAAGATCGGCACCGGCTCGCCGCGGGCCAGCAGGTCGGTGAACTTGTGGATCGCCATCTCGGGCCGCTGCGCCGGGCCGTAGACGGTGAAGAAGCGCAGGCAGGCGACCCGCAAACCGTAGAGGTGATGGTAGTTGTAGCAGAGCAGCTCGCCGCTCCGCTTGGTGGTGGCGTAGGGGCTGATCGGCTGGTTGACCTCGTCGTCTTCCGCAAAGGGCACCTTGGTGTTGATGCCGTAGACCGACGACGAGGAGCCGAACACGAACAGCCGCGGCCCGTGGCGGCGCGCCGCCTCGAGCAGCCGCAGGGTCCCTACGCAGTTCACGTCTTCGTACAGCACCGGCTCGCGCAGGCTCGGCCGCACGCCGGCGCGGGCCGCCAGGTGCACCACGGCGTCGAATCCGGAGCCGGCGAACAGCCGGTCCACCAGGGCGGCGTCGCGGATGTCCCCCTCGACCAGCTCCAAACGGTGCCGGCTGCCGGGGCCGCCGGGGTCGCCGGGGTCGCCGGGGTCGCCGGAGCCAGGGGGGCCGCCGGCGCCGGTCCCGGCCCGCGCGGCGCCCGCCGATGCCGCCGCGACCGCGGCCGGCTGCTCGGCCATCAGCCGGGCCACGTTGCGGCGCTTGCGTGCCGGGTCATAGAAATCGTTGAAATCGTCGAGCACCGTCACCCGATCGCCGCGGGCGAGCAGCCGCCGCGTCAGGTGCGAGCCGATGAAGCCGGCGCCGCCGGTGACCAGGACATGAGAAGGCATCAGGTTGCTTTCATTCCTGCGCGTGGGGTGGGCTCGGCGGCGCTGACGGATCTGGCGGCGGCGAAGGCGGCGTCTGCTGGGCTGGCGGGGGCGGGGGTGGCGGCGGCTGGGGCGATGCGGACTCGGGAGCAGGTGCCGGCCGGGTGGACGGGCCTGGCTGCTCG
>DATKFK010001107.1:0-2244 GCA_035544375.1 Thermoanaerobaculia bacterium | reverse complement strand
GAGGGCGAAGGCATCGAAGGACGCGGGGGCGAGGACCGCAACCTGGTCGCCGGGCGCGAAGTGGAACAGACGCTGGGTCGCGGCCAGGGTATTGGCGAGGCCGCCGCGCGGCACCATGACCGCCTTGGGCTGACCCGTCGTTCCCGAGGTATAGATGAGGTAGGCGATGTCGGACGGGCGCCCCGACGGCGGCGGCTCGCGCTCCTCGCCATCCGCTCCCGCGGCCGCTTCGAGCTCCATCACCACCGCACCGCTGGCCGGCAGCTGGCCGGCCCAGCACGGCGCGGTGACGACCGCCGCGACCGCCGCGTCCGCCAGCATGAACGCCAGGCGTGCCGGCGGGTAGGCGGCGTCCAGGCAGACATAGGCGCAGCCCGCCATCAGCGCGCCGAAGATCCCGACCACGAGCTCGGGCGAGCGGCCGGTGCACAGGGCGACCCGTGCTCCCGGGCCCGCGCCGGCGGCGAGCAGCCGCCACGCCAGCCGCCGGGCACGGACGTCGAGCTCGCGGTAGGAGAGCGTCGCGTCGCCGCAGCGCAGGGCGACCGACCGCGGCGAGCGCTGCGCCTGGACCCGCCAGCGCTCGATCACGTCGCCGTCCTGGGCGCTCGCGGCGGTGTCGTTCCACTCCCGGGTGAGCTGGTGGCGAAGCGCCGGTCCGAGCAGCGGCAGCTCGCTCACCGGCTGCGCCGGCTCCGCCGCCGCGCCGCGGAGCAGCACCTCGACCTGCTCCGCCAGCCGGCGCACGGTGGCGGCGTCGAACAGGTCCCTGGCAAAGCCCAGCCCTGCGTGCAGGCCGGCCTCTCCCGTCTCGACGAAAGCCACGTCGAGATCGAACTTGACGGTCTCCAGGGGGAACTCGAAGGGCGCCAGCTGCAGACCGGGTAGCGCGAGGTCGGCGAACGGCGCCGGATGCAGCGTCATCCCGACCTGGAACAGCGGGCTGCGCGACAGGTGCCGCTCCGGGCGCAGCTCCTCGACCAGGCGCTCGAAAGGCAGGTCCTGATGGGCATAAGCGTCGAGCGCCGCCCGGCGCGCCTGCTGCACCAGCTCGCCGAAGCTCGCGCTGCCGGCGACGTCGAGCCGCAGCACGAGGCTGTTGACGAAGAACCCGATCAACCGCTCGGTGGCCAGCCGGTTGCGGTTCGCGATGGGCGTGCCGAGGACGACGTCCTGCTGGCCGGTGAGCCGCCGCAGCAGCGCCGCGAGGCCGGCGAGCAGGACCATGAACAGCGTCGCCCCTTGCCGCCGGGCGAGCTGGCGCAGGCCGGCGCCGGTGGCGGCGTCCAGCTCGAGCTCGATCGTGCCGCCGCGAAAGCTCTGCAGCGCCGGGCGGGGGCGATCGGCCGGCAGGTCGAGCGTCGCCGGGGCGCCTGCCAGGCGCTCGCGCCAGTATTGGAGCTGCCGGGAGAGAACCTCCTCCCCCAGCACCTCGCGCTGCCAGACGGCGTAATCGGCGTACTGCACGGGAAGCTCCGGCAGCGCCGCCGGCCGGCCCGCGAGGGCCGCGCAGTAGAGGGCCGTGAGCTCGGCGACCAGCACGTCCATCGACCAGCCGTCGGCCACGATGTGGTGCATGACCAGCAGCAGGACGTGGTGGTCGGCGGCCAGCCGCAGCAGCGCCACGCGCAGCAACGGCCCGCGCTCGAGGTCGAACCGCCGGCCCGCCGCCGCGATCGCCAGCAGGCGCGCTTGCTTCCGGCCTGCCGCCGCCGGCAAGCCGGTGAGGGCCACCACCGGCAGCGTCCAGCCGGCTGCGGGAGCGATCGCCTGCAGTGGCCGGCCCAAGCGCACGACGAAGGTCGTGCGCAGGACCTCGTGACGGCGCACGACCTCGCCGAGGGCGAAGCGCAGCGCTGCGACGTGCAGGTCGCCATGGAGTGACAGCGCGGCGGGCATGTTGTAGGCCGCGCCCTCCGCCAGCATCTGCTCCACCAGCCACATCCGTTCCTGCGCATGGGACAGCGGCAGATCGCGATCGCGCGGCACCGGCAGGATCGGCGGCGGCGGCGGCCCTTGCGCCGCTGCCTGCAAGCTCTCGATGCGGCTCGCCAGCTCGCCCAGCTCCGGGGTCTCGAACACCGTGGCGAGCGGCACCTCGACGCCGCAGGCCAAGGCGATGCGCGAGGCCACCTGGGTGGCGAGCAGCGAGTGTCCGCCGAGATCGAAGAAGTTGTCGTCGACGCCGACCGACCCGACCCGCAGGAGATCGGACCAGATCGACGCCAGGATCTCCTGGGTGGG
>DATKFK010001106.1:0-2057 GCA_035544375.1 Thermoanaerobaculia bacterium | reverse complement strand
CCGCGAAGTCCTGGTCATCGCCGCCGCGCTGTCCATCCAGGACCCTAGAGAACGTCCTGCCGACAACCAGCAGGCCGCCGACACCGCGCACCGCCGCTTCGCCCAGCCGGAATCGGACTTCCTCACCTTCCTGGCGCTCTGGGACTACCTCACCGACCGCCAGCGCGAGCTGTCCGGGTCCGCCTTCCGCCGGATGTGCCGCGCCGAGTTCCTCAACTACCTGCGGGTCCGCGAGTGGCAGGACCTGCACGCTCAGCTGCAAAGCCTGTCCGCCGATCTCGGGCTGAGCACCGATTCATCGTCTTCTGAACGGGCCCGTGTTCACACCGCCCTGCTCGCCGGACTCTTGTCCCACGTCGGCATGAAGGTAGTGCTAACTGCCCGGCCTGGCACGCCCCCTGAGCGTGGCCGCCGTCCGCTGCCCGAATACCTCGGCGCCCGCGGCACCCGGTTCGCGATCTTCCCTGGCTCCGCGCTCGCCCGCAAGCCGCCGGACTGGGTGGTCGCCGCCGAGCTCGTCGAGACTTCCAGGCTCTGGGGCCGCATCGTCGCCAGCGTCGAGCCGGAATGGGTCGAACCGGTCGCCGCCCACCTGGTCAAGCGGTCCTACAGCGAGCCCCGCTGGTCCAAGAACCGCGGCGCTGTCATCGCCACGGAGAAGGTCACCCTCTACGGCATCCCGATCGTGGCCGACCGCATGGTGAACTTCGACCGTATCGACCCGGTCGCCTCCCGCGAGCTTTTCATCAGGCACGCCCTCGTCGAAGGCGACTGGGAAACCAGGCACCACTTCTTCCGCGACAACGCCACGCTGCTCGCCGAGGCCGCCGAACTCGAGCAGCGCGCCCGCCGCCGCGGCCTGGTAGCCGGCGAGGACGCGCTCTTCGAGTTCTACGACGCCCGCGTTCCCGCCGACGTGACCTCCGCACGGCACTTCGACGCCTGGTGGAAGAGGCAGCGCCACCAGACCCCTGACCTGCTCACGCTCACCCTCGATGACCTGCTCAGCGCGGAGGCGGCGGAGGCGCTAGAACTGGACTCCGCCTACCCCGAGGTCTGGACCTCGGAGACACAAGGCCCGGCCGCGGCCGGGCAGCGAGCCCTGTCGCTGTCCTACGCCTTCGAGCCCGGCACGGAAACCGACGGCGTCACCATCGACATCCCGCTCAGCACCCTGAACCAGGCCCGGCCAGAGGAGTTCTCCTGGCAGGTCCCCGGCCTGCGCCACGAGCTGGTCACCGAACTGATCCGCTCCCTGCCCAAGGCCCTGCGCCGCGAGCTGGTCCCCGCCCCCGACGTCGCCCATCAGGTCCTCGCCCGCCTCGACGGCACCACCCCGGCCGGCGATATCAGGGACGTGCTGTCGCGCGAGCTGCTGCGGCTGCGGGGCGTCCGGGTTCCGCCCGACGCGTTCGACCTAGAAAAACTCCCAGCCCACCTGCGCATTACATTTCGCATCGTCGACAACGGCCGGATCCTCGCCTCGGGTAAGGACCTGGCCGCGCTCCAGCGGCAGCTGCGGCCAAAGCTGCGCGCGACCCTGTCCGCCCGGGCGAGCGCCCTCACCAGGACCGGACTCACCACCTGGGACATCGGCACCCTGCCCCAGGTGTTCACCGACGGTGAGGTCAAGGCCTACCCGGCCCTCGTCGACAACGGCGACGCCGTCGATGTCCGCCTCTTCGAGACCCCCGAGACGGCTCGCGCCGCCATGCTCGCCGGAACGCGGCGGCTGATCCTGCTCGGCGCCAGGTCCCCGGTCAAGGACATCGCCGCCCGCCTCACCACCGCGCAGAAGCTCGCGCTCAGCAACAACCCCCACGGCGGCGTCGCCGCGCTGTTCGCCGACGCGGTCAACTGCGCCGCCGACGGCTTGATCGCCGACGCCGGCGGCCCTGCCTGGGACGCCGCGGGCTTCGAGCGGCTCGCCGCGGTCGTCCGCCCCCGGCTGCACGCCGCCACCCACGAGGTCATCACCTGGGCCGAGGAAATCCTGCGCGCCGCCCACGCCGCCCAGATCCGGCTCGGCGAACTGCGCAGCCCGGTGCTCGAGCCCG
>DATKFK010001105.1:0-2527 GCA_035544375.1 Thermoanaerobaculia bacterium | reverse complement strand
GCCGCGGCGACTTCCCCGAAGCCGAGCGGGCGGCGTCCGAGATCCTGTCGCTGCCGCTCCATCCCCATCTGACCGCGGCGGAGCAGGAGCGGGTGGCGAGCTGCCTGGCGCGGGCGTTGGCGTCATGACCCGGCAGCCGCCGCCGCGGATCCTCTACCTCGGCTACGGCGCCGTCGGCTGCGCCTGCATGGCGGAGCTGGTCGCCGCGGGCTGCGAGATCGCCGGCGTCCTCTGCCGCGGGAGCGACCGCGCGGAGGACGGCAGCAGCGGGACGTCCGTCTGGAGCGCGGCGCGGCGGCTGGGGCTCCGGCTCTTCACCGCCACCGACCCCAATGCCCCCGACTTCGTGGCGGCGGTCCGGAGCCTGGCACCCGACCTCCTGCTCTCGGTCCAGTACGACCGCATCCTCAAGCCGCCGCTGCTCGCCGTGCCGGGCCGCGGCGCCTACAACCTGCACTTCGGTCCGCTCCCCCGCCTGCGCGGGTGCTTTCCCACCAAGTGGGCCATTCTCGGCGACGAGCCGGCGGGGGTGACGCTGCACGCCATCGATCCCGGCATCGACTCGGGAGACGTCGTCGCCCAGGTCCTCGTGCCGCTGGCGGCGGACGAGACCGACGAGACCCTCTACCGCCGGCTGGAGCGGGCGGCGTTGGCGCTGTTCCGCGAGCAGCTGCCTTGGCTGCGGGAGCTCCGCCAGCCGGCGCGCCGGCCCCAGGACGAGGCGGCGGCCACCTATCACCCCAAGCAGATTCCCTACCGGGGGATCATCGACTGGCAGCGCGAGGCGGCCTGGATCGAGCGCTTCATCCGCGCGTTCACCTTCCCTCCCCATCCGGCCGCCCGGACCTGGTGCGACGGCGAGGAGGTCCAGGTCCGCGCGCCGGTGGCGGTGGGTGACGCCCTGCCCGGCTCCCCGGGCGAGATCTCCCCCTGCGGCGGCGGCGCCATTGCCGTTTGCTGCGGCTCGGGCTCGCTGCGCATCGGCGAGGTGATCCTCGGCGGCAGCGCGCAACCGGCGTCCGTCCTCACCCGCGGCGGACCCGCCCGCCGCCGCTTCACGGCCGAGCCCGGATGAAGGATCTGCCCCGGGACCGGGTGCTTCAGCTGATCGACGGCGCGCCTGCCTCGCCGCCGGAGCGCCGCGTGCGCTACCGCGGCCTCGCGATCGTGGTCGTCATGGCCTCCTGGAACGAAGAGGGGAAGGTGGCGCCGTGCGTCCGCGCGGTGCCGCGGCAGATCGTGGACACCGTGTGCGTCGTCGACAACGGCTCGGCCGACGGCACCGCGGCCGAGGCGCGCGCGGCCGGCGCCGTCGTCATCTCCCATCCGCGGAACCTCGGCGCCGGCGGCGGCTACCGGACGGGCTACTTCTACGGCCGGCGGCAGGGCTTCGATCTCGTCGTCGAGCTCGCCGGCGACAACCAGGACGATCCGGCCGACATCCAGCAGGTGGTCGACCGTCTCGTCGACGGCGGCTTCGACTACGTCCACGGCTCGCGCTGGATGCCGGGCGGCACGCGGGTCAACATGACGCGGTCCCGATCGCTCCTCACCCGCGTGTACTCGGCGCTCTTCCATGCCCTCTACGGCTTCCCGGCGACCGACGCGACCAACGGCTTCCGCGCCTTCAGGAGCGCTCTGCTCGACGATCCCCGGATCGATCTCTGGCAGGAGTGGCTGATCCAGTACGAGCTCGAGCCCTACCTGCTGATCAAGGCCGTCGCGCTCGGCTACCGCGTCGGCGAGGCGCCGGTGCGCAAGATCTATCACCAGGAGATGAAGCGCAACACCAAGATGGTCCCCATCAAGAGCTGGTACTCCATCCTGCGGCCGCTCTTCCTGGTCAAGCTGGGCCTGAAGCGCTGAGGCGGCGAGCCCGGATGGATGCCGCCCATCGCGCCGCCAGCCGCCAGGCGACCCTCAAGGGCCGGCTGCGCGAGGCGCTCGTCGCGCTGCGGCTCGGCGCGGTCCTCGCGGGGTGGCGCCGGCTCAGGTCCCGGGACCCGCGCCTGCTCTGGCGCCGCGCGCGCTTCCGGCGCCTGAACCGCCGCGCCGGTCCGCGCGAGATGGTCGTGCGCCCGGGCCTCACCCTGCTCGTCGACGAGCGGTCGCGCGAGCCGTTCGAGTGGTTCTGCTGGCGCTCCGTCGAGATGACCCGCGAGCTCGACGGCTTTCTGCGCGAAATGCGGACGCGCCGGCGATTCCTGGACGTCGGCGCCTGCCACGGGATCTTCTCGCTGGCCTTCGCCCAGGGACGCCCCGCGGCGCGCGCCGTGGCGGTCGAGCCCTCCGCCATCGCGTACTCGATTTTGGCCGAGAACCTCCGCGTGGGAGGGCTGCACAACGTCGTCGCGCGACAGGTGGCCTGCGGCGCCGGCAGCGGCACGTTGCGCATGCGGCAGACGTGGCACCACCTGGAAGCCCTGCCCGCGGCGCCGGGGGCCCCCGCCGCGCCAGGCGCCGCCGGCGATGCCGGGGATTCTGGCGATGCCGGCGCCACGGGCGATACCGGCGATACCGGCGATAC
>DATKFK010001104.1:0-10285 GCA_035544375.1 Thermoanaerobaculia bacterium | reverse complement strand
CGGCCAGCCACTTCGTGCCCGGCGAAGTATCCTCTTCTCTGCGGTTCAAGAAGGACGTCGAGGACATGGAAGGTGCGAGCGACGGCCTGATGCAGTTACGGCCGGTGACGTTCCACTACCAGCCGGTGTACGACGACGGCTCGAACGTGCTGCAGTACGGGCTGATCGCCGAAGAGGTGGCGAAGGTCTACCCGGCCATGGTGGACTACGACTCGACGGGCAAGCCGCTCGCGCTGCGCTACAACTTCCTCTCCGCGATGCTGCTCGAGCAGGTGCAGAAGCAGCATGCGAAGATCGACGAGCAGGCAGCCCGGA
The DNA here is from genome assembly GCA_035544375.1 of Thermoanaerobaculia bacterium. Classification (GTDB taxonomy): domain Bacteria; phylum Acidobacteriota; class Thermoanaerobaculia; order Multivoradales; family UBA5704; genus JASLEW01. Next base: position 9,970 of record DATKFK010001104.1, on the reverse strand, counting down.
TCGAGACCCAGCAGCGCCAGATCGAGGAGCTGACGCGGCGCCAGGCAACGGTCGACGCGCTGGCGCGGCAGCTGGCCAAGCTGGAGCAGGCGGTCGCGGCGCAGGAGGCCGCGGCGCACCGCTGAGGCCAGCGCCACATCAGCGGTTGGATCAGCGCCGGCTCGTCGAGCCGGCGCTGCCCAAAGAAGCCCGGCTCCGGCCGGGCTTCTTTTCTTTGGGCGCCTGCGGACGGTGCCGGAATGAATCAGTGGGCTCGTGGGAGATAGCGGTCGCGGAGCCGGATCTGGCGCGAATCCTGGGGCATCTCCTGGCCGCGGATGAAGACGTGCTCGGCGGCGGCGGTCACCTCCAAGGGGTCGCCGTTCCAGATCACCACGTCCGCATCCTTGCCGGGCTCGAGGGTCCCGTAGTCGTCGAGGCCCCAGATGCGGGCGGGATTGACGGTCATCGCCGCCAGCGCGCTCTCCCACGGCAGGCCGTGTGCCACCGCGTTGCCGGCCCCCTGCCTCAGGTTGCGCGAGTTGTGGGAATCGCCGGTCAGGAACGCCACGGTCACTCCGGCACGCTCGAGGCGGGCAGCATTTTCCAGCGTCGCGCCGAGCTCCTCGAAGCTTTGGGGCAGGTTGGTGAGCGGATTGAGCAGGACCGGCACGCGCGCGGCGGCGATCTCTCCCGCCACCTCCCAGCCTTCGGCCGCCCCCGCCAGGATCAGGTGGAGCTTCATCTGGCGCGCCAGGTCCAGGATCTGCTCGATGTCGCTCGCCCGGTTCACCAAAGCCACCAGCGGCTGCTCGCCGCGCGCCACCGGCAGCAGCGCTTCGAGGTCGAGGCGGGGGAGCGAGTAGGGCCGGCGCTCCGCGCGATCGTAGGCGGAGCGGTGGGCATCGTAGTCGAGGGCGTCGCTCAGCGCCTCGCGCAGGAGGATCGCCGCGGCGCCGCGAGTGCCGCCGGCAAGACGCGCACCCGCCTCGCCGAGTGCCACGAACTGTGCCGCCGACCGGCGGACCACCGTTTGCGGCCCGCCGCCCAGCTGAATCACCGCCCCTTGCCCTAGAAACAAGCTCTTGCCCGTGGCGGGCGCGGAGATCGCGCGGGTGATCCCCTCGACCCGGTTGATAGGTATCAGCATCGAGCGAGAATTGATTCCCAAGGTGACGTCGAAGGAAGCCGAGACATGGGGGTCTTCGTTGGTGGCATCCTCGGTATCCTCGACCGCGTTGACCTCGACGAGGCCGAGGTTGGTGAGCGAGTCGAGGAGACCCGGCGTCACGACCTTACCGGCGGCGTCGATGCGCCGGGCGCCGGCCGGAACGGGAATGCCGAGGCCGACCGCCTGGATGCGGCGGCCGGCGATGATCACGGTGGCGCCGCGCAGGGTCCCTGCCGGTCCCATGGTATGCACGGTGGCGCCGGTGATCGCGACCGTTTCCGATGGCGGGAGAGCGGCGGTGGCCGCGACGGCCGCCGCACCGGAGGCTGCCGCCATGCCGGAGGCTGTCGCCTTGCCCGAGGCCGCCGCCGCATCGGGGGTCGCCGTGCCGGCCGCCGGCGCGGTGGCAGAAGGGCCCCGCGTAGCCGGTTGCTCGCGCCGGCCGTCGCGCAGTCCGAGCTCGAAGTCGGTCACCGGTTGGTGCCGCGGGTCGAGGCTGTCGTACATCAGGGCGCCGTCGATGTAGACCTTCTCGGCGCGGCTGTAGACGCTGAAGGGATTGCCGCTCCAGACCACGACGTCGGCCATCTTGCCAGGCTCGAGCGAGCCGGTCTGCCGATCGACGCCGATCGAACGCGCCGGATTGATGGTGAGCCAGCGGACCGCCTCCTCGGGGGTGATGGCGATGCCGGCGCGGGCACCGGCGGCCATGGCCTTGGCGGCCTCCTGGTTCAGGCGCTGGATGCCCTCCGCGGAGTCGGAATGGACGACCGCGCATGCGCCCGCCTGTGCCACCAGCGCCAGGTTCTCGCGGATGCCGTCGAGAGCCTCCATCTTGAAGCCCCACCAGTCGGCCCACATGTCGGCGCAGATACCGTTCTTCGCCAGCACGCCGGCAATCTTGTAGGCCTCGACCGCGTGATGGAAGGCGGCGATGTGGTAGCCGAACTCATGCGCGACGTCGATCATCTCGAGCATCTCGTCGGCGCGATAGCAGTGGTTCTGCACCAGGATCTTGCCGTCGAGCACACCTGCCAGGGTCTCCAGCCCGAGGTCGCGCTCCGGCGGCTCGGCGTCCTTGCCGCGTGCCTTCCGGTCCTGGTACTCACGCCAGCGCTCGCGATACTTCACGGCGCGGATCCACGCCTCGCGGTAGCCGGCGACGTTGCCCATCCGGGTCGAGGGCGCGCGTCCGCGGTCGCCGTAGACCCGCTTGGGGTTCTCGCCGCAGGCCATCTTGAGGCCGTACGGGGCGCCGGGGAACTTCATCGCATCGACGCCCAGGGCCGGCACGTTCTTGATCGTGATGCTGCGCCCCCCAAAGAGGTTTGCCGAGCCGGGCAGGATCTGCATGGTGGTCACGCCGCCGGCGAGCGCCAGCGGGAACTGCGGGTCCTGCGGCCAGACCGAGTGCTCCGCCCAGACATCGGCGGTCACGGGATTGGTGGCCTCGTTGCCGTCGGCGTTGGCCGCGACCGCGGGCGAGGCGTAGACGCCGAGGTGGGAGTGAGGATCGATCAGGCCGGGAGTCACCCACTTGCCGGTGGCGTCGACGACCTCGGCACCTTCCTCAGCCATGGCGGCGGCGGCCACCACCGCGTCCGGGCCCACCGCGGCGATCCTGCCGTCGCGCAGCAGGACCGAGGCTTCCTCGAGGCGTGGTCCCGCGGCGGTGAGCACGGTAGCGTGGCTGATGAGCACCGGCGGCGACAGCTGTCGCTGGTAGGTCGACGGGTAAGGGCTCGGCGGCGACGCCGGATCGGGGGTGGCCATGACGGCAGCCGCCGTGGGGGCACCGTCGCCGGCCGCGGCGGTCCGGTTCGCGGCACCCTGGACGGTCGCGCAGTCACCGGCGGCAAGCGCGGCGGCGGCCAGCAGGGCCGCCAGTAAGCCTCGGTTCGGCTGTCCCACGTTCATACCTCCGAAGGGTTCGTCCGGCGTGCGATCCTAACATCCGCGCGGCGCGGCAGGCTGCAAATCACGGGGGGCGGTGCGTCACGCCCGAGGTGGCCGGGTGGCCGCTCGGGCTCCGAACATGGCCTGGTCGGCCCTGGCGATGAACAGCATGCCGAAGCCGAGCAGCAGCTGGCCGCAGAGATCGGCGAGCGGCGAGTAGCCGAGCCACTCGAAGTGCAGCCGCTCGCCGTCCAACCGGTGCAATCCCTCGATCAGGTAGAGCGGGACGTAGAGCAGGAACTGCACGGTCAGCCAGCCGAGGGCGGCGCGCATCAGGTGAAACCCCAGCGTGTGCCGCTCCGCCCGTGCTCGCCCCAGGACGACGAAGGCGGCGGCGAAACCCATCGCGAGCACCGCGGCCTGAAAGGAGAAGAGCAAGGTGAAATCGGTGAAGAACGGCACCAGGGTGCCGGCAAGGATCACGGCCGCGAGCAGGCCGGGCACCAGGAAGCGGTGCAGCCGCGTCAACGCGCCGACCGCCAGCTCGCGGCAACCGACCAGCAAGGCCGCGAGGAAGTACCACTCCGCCACCAGGTAGACCACCCAGAAGGCGCGGCCGCCGAAGGCGATGAAGCAGCGCACGGCCAGGATCGCGAGCAGCAGGCAGGACCAGGCGAGGGCCCACCGCCGCAGGTAGGTGCGGCCGAGCAGGCGGGACAGGTAGGCGAAGGTCAGCGCCAGCAGCAGGGCGCAGGCCGCGTGGGCGGTGACCGCGACGGAGGAGATGGCATCGGGTGTCTGCACGGCGGTCGGCCCCTGCCCGGGCAGGGGCGGTCGAGGGTCGCCGGCATGCTAGCATTCACCGCGACGTCGTCCGCCACCGCCGGGCGCAGCCGGCCCGGCGGGACGCTTCCCATCGCTTCGGAGGCGCCTCAAAATGACTATTTCCGTCCTGGATCGGGACGCTTCGGACCTCACTCCCGCCGCCGGCGCCGGCCCGTTCGACCGCGAGGCGGTGCTCGCCGACTATCGTATCGCCTTCGCAAGCCGCCAGGCGAGCCTGATCGGCCGCCGTGAGGTCCTCACCGGCAAGGCCAAGTTCGGCATCTTCGGCGACGGCAAGGAGGTGGCCCAGGTAGCCCTGGCGAAGGTATTCCGCCCAGGGGACTTCCGTTCGGGCTACTACCGCGACCAGACCCTGATGTTCGTGCTCGGCCTGCTCACCGTCGAGCAGCTTTTCGCGCAGCTCTACGCCAATCCCGACGTCGTGCTCGAGCCGTGTTCGGCCGGGCGCTCGATGACCGGCCACTTCTCGACCTGCCTGCTCGAGCCGGACGGCAGCTTCCGCAACCTCGCCGAGCTGGTCAACTCGGCAGCCGACGTGTCGCCGGTCGCCGCGCAGATGCCGCGCCTGGTCGGGCTGGCTTACGCGTCGCGGCTCTTCCGCGAGCTGCCCGAGCTGCAGTCGATGACTCGGTACTCGCATCACGGCGACGAGGTGGCCTTCGGCACCATCGGCAATGCCAGCTGCGCCGAGGGATTGTTCTGGGAGGCGGTCAACGCCGTCGGCGTCCTGCAGGCGCCCATGGTGCTGTCGATCTGGGACGACGACTACGGCATCTCGGTGCCCAACGAGCTCCAGGTCGCCAAGGACCTCTCCGAGCTGCTGGCCGGTTTCCGCCGCGCGCCGGGGTCGCGCCACGGCTACGACCTCTACCGGGTCCGCGGCTGGGACTACCCACAGCTGTGTGCCGCCTACCGCCAGGCCGCCGACGTCGCGCGCCGCGAGCACGTCCCCGCGATCGTGCACGTCGTCGAGATGACCCAGCCGCAGGGCCACTCCACCTCGGGCAGCCACGAGCGCTACAAGTCCAAGGAGCGGTTGGCCTGGGAGGCCGAGGTCGACTGCCTGCGCCGCATGCGCCAGTGGATCGTCGCCTTTGGGTTGGCGGACGCCGGCGAGCTCGACGCGCTCGAGGCCGAGGCCACCCGCCGAGTGCGGGCGCAGCAGCTGGCAGCCTGGGAGGCGGTGCGGGGGCCGATCGAACGAGAGCAGTCGGAGCTGATGGAGCTACTGGCGGCGGTGGCCGAGGCGGCAGCCGCGCCGTCGACTTCGCCGCGGGCCGAGGTCGAGCGGGTGCGGGCCGAGCTCGCCCGCCAGCCGTTGCCGTTGCGGCGCGACCTGATGGCGGCGGCCCAGGGTGCCCTGGTGGCGGTGGCTGCCCACGTTCCTGCCGGCGCCGGCGGCTCTGGCACTCCTTCCGGCTTGCAAGCGGCGGCACGCCGGCTGGCGGCCTGGCGGCGCGATCACCAGCGGGCGGGTGCCGAGCTCTATGGCTCCGATCTCTACAGCGCGACGCCGCTGGCCGCCCTGGCGGTGCCGGCGGTGCCCGCCGTCTACACGTCGGACTCGCCGGTGGTCGACGGCCACAAGGTGATGAACGCGTGCTTCGACGCCGCCCTGGCGCGCTACCCCAACCTCGTCGCGCTGGGCGAGGACGTGGGCAAGATCGGCGACGTCAACCAGGGCCTAGCCGGTTTGCAGGCAAAGTACGGAGAGCTCCGCGTTTCCGACACCGGCATCCGCGAGGCCACCATCATGGGCCAGGCGATCGGCATGGCGATGCGTGGGCTGCGGCCGATTGCCGAGATCCAGTACCTGGACTACATCCTCTATGCGCTGCAGATCCTTTCCGACGATCTGGCCAGCCTGCGCTACCGCAGCAAGGGACAGCAGAAGGCGCCGGTGATCGTGCGCACCCGCGGCCACCGCCTCGAAGGCATCTGGCACTCCGGCTCGCCGATGGCCGGCGTCCTCAACCTGCTGCGCGGCATCTACGTCTGCGTGCCGCGCAACATGACCCAGGCGGCAGGCTTCTACAACACGCTGCTCAAAGGCGACGACCCCGGGGTGGTGGTCGAAGTGCTCAACGGCTATCGCACCAAGGAGCGCGTGCCTGCCAACATCGGCGAGATGACGGTGCCGCTGGGTGTGCCGGAGGTGCTGCGCCAGGGCCGCGACGTCACGGTGGTCACCTACGGCGCCTGCTGCCGCATTGCATCGGAAGCCGCCGACCTGCTGGCGCAGGTAGGGATCGAGATCGAGATCGTCGATGTCCAGACGCTGCTGCCTTTCGACCGCGAGGGCCGCATCCTCGACTCCCTGCGCCGCACCAACCGGATCGTCTTCATGGACGAGGACGTGCCCGGCGGCGCCACCGCCTACATGCTGCAGCAGGTGCTGGAGGGGCAGGGCGGATACGCCTGGCTGGATGCGGAGCCTCGCACCCTGAGCGGGGCCGAGCACCGGCCTGCCTATGGCTCGGACGGCGACTACTGGTCCAAGCCCAACCGCGAGCAGCTGTTCGAGACCGTCTACGAGCTGATGCACGAGGCCAATCCGGCCGCCTACCCGCTGTTCTACCGCTGAGAGCGGCCCGGTCCGGGGATAAGGCCGGCGCCACGCCCGCCGGCCGCGCCGGGCAATCGGCGGCGCCTCCCCACCCGGGGAGGCGCCGGCAGGATCAGGGGTGCAATGCCTGCCGCAGCTGGTCGCGCAGGGCGGCCAGGCTCGCCAGCTCGGGGCCCATCGCGCTTGCCGGCTGCCCCGTTTGCGTCTGCAGGGTGCAGTCGGGGTCGGGTTGCGGATGCGGCGGATGCGGCGGATGCGGCGGATGTGGTGGATGCGGCGGATGCGGCGGATGCGGTGGTTGCGGATGTGGCGCCTCGGGCACCAATGGCTCAGTTTGGGTGGCGAGCTGGCAGAGCCGCAGCTCCTGGGCGTTTGGGTCGGCTTCGGGAAGGACATGAAACATCAGATCGCGAACGATGAAGGCCATCTTTCCCTCCTCGGGGGTCGCCGGCGGGACGATCCTCAGCCCGAGCCTAGGCCCCATTGTAAGCGGCGGCACCAGCCCGCATTCAGGTCGATTGGAGCAGTATATCGCAATCCGGCGCCAAGCAAGAACCGCCGGCAGTGCGTGTCTTGCAATTTATATAAATGCAAGTATGGCGCTAAGCCAGTGAGCCGCCCGGCGACCGGACTGCGTCAAGGAAAAGTCCCCAGCCAAATGTCGCCCTCTTGTGTCGAGCGCACCATATAGATCACGCGATCATCGCCGCTCGCGCTGACGCTCTTGAGCTCCGAGTTCAACGGCGGACTGAACAGCTCCCGCGGGGTGCGGGTCCTGTCGTCGACGATCATGAGCTTGCCGTCGCGCAGGTAGAGGACCCTGTGGCCGTCGTGGAGAAAGATCGGATATCGTGCTGCATCGGTGGTGACCCGTTGGTAGCGCCCGGTTGCAAGTGAATATTCGAAGACTCCTGGTTCGGCCGTCAGCCCGACCAAGCGATCGCCGTCGGCAGACCAAGCGGTAGGATTTAGCGGATTCGTGCGTCGAGCAAGCGGGATGGGGCGGCGCTCGGCCGGCGGCAGGGTGAGGTCGATCAAGCAGAGATCCTCATGCACTCCGACGTTGCATGCCAGCCGCTTGCCTTCGGGAGACCAAACGGGAGCATAGAGCGGATTGGCATCGCTGATCCGCTTTAGTTCGCTACCGTCCGGCCGGATCGTCCAGCCTTGAAAAGCGCCACCGCGGTTCGAATAGAAAGCGATTCGTGAACCGTCGGGCGACCAGCGGGGCAAGCGGTTCTTGGAGCTGCCGGTGGTGAGCTGCCGCTGGCCCGTGCCGTCCGGATGGATCACGAAGAGGTCCTCCTTTGGCGCATTCGTCGTAAAGGCGATCCAAGCTCCCGCTGGTGAAGCGTCGAGGGAAAAGACGGTTCGCGATCCTTCAGTCACTGCAGTTGGAGTCCCTGATATCGTGCCGGTGACAGGGTCCAGGCCCATGCGCTCGATGTTCGCCTTGCCCTCGTCAGTGGCGTAGGCGAAGCGCAGCCCGTCGCGCGAGAAGGTGAGGAATCCGCTCCATGGCGCGGGAGTGGTGACCGGCTCGGGGCTGCCGAGCACCTTGCCGGACTCTTGCTCGATCGGGACCCGCCAGAAGCTCATCGGGCCGCCGCGATCGCTCGCGAAGTACAGGTTTCTGCCGTCCGGCGACCAGACCGGGTTCCAGTTCAGGTAATTGTCATTGGTCACGCGAACCGGTTGGCCGCCGCCGGTGACGGGCAAGGTCCAGATCGTGCGCCGGCTGCCGGTGTCGAGCGCCCAGAAGGCGATGCGCCGGCCGTTGGGCGACCAGGTGGGCTGCATTCCGTCGCCTTTCCAGAGCAGCTGCCGATCCTCGTTCGCGACGCGAACTCGCCACAGCTGGCTTACTTCCCTGCGGATTGCCGGGTCGGCGACGCCCTCGGTGGCGAAAGCGACCTCGTTGCCGTCCGGCGACCAAGCGGGGTTGTAGCCGAAGGTCGTGAGGCGCCTGGGAGACTCTCCGGTCGCGCCCATGATGAAGATGCCGCCGCCCTCGCGGTCGGACCGGAAGGCGATGCGATCACCTTCAGGTGAGAACGCCGGCTGCGTGTCGTCCGCGTTTGGATCGCTGCTCAGATCCCTGGCATTGGCGCCGCGGACCGCCCGTTGCGAGTAGATGTGAGACCTGCCGCCGATCGACTTGGTGAAGACGAAGGAATTGCCGTCGGGCGAGAGGCTGGGGTAGGTCTCCCTGCCTTCGAGGTCGGTCAGGGGGACGAAGGTAGGGTTGGCGGGGGCCGGGCTCGTCGCTGCGAAGTGCCACCACAGGGAGGCGGCGAGGCTGGCGCCGAGCACCACCGCCGCCGCGAGCACCGACCGGAACCAGCGCCGGCGCGGCGCCGGCCGCGACAGGGCCGGCACCGAGGTGGTGCCGGTCAGGCCGCCGGTCAGGCCGGTGCGGGTGCCGGTGCCGGTCACCGGGCCGTAGAGGGCGCGCAGGTCGGCCAGGGCCTCGGCGGCGGTGAGGTAGCGCTGATCGGGATCCTTGGCCAGCATCCGGCCGATGATCCGGATGAGCTCGGGCGGTGCGTCGGGGCGCAGCTGGGCGACCGGTTCGGGCTCCAGGTTGAACAGGGCGTAGAGGACCGCCTGGTCGTGCTCGCCGCGGAACGGGCGGCGGCCGGTGACCATCTCGTAGAGCACCGCGCCCAGCGACCAGACGTCGGTGCGAGGGTCGACCTCCTCGCCGCGCGCCTGCTCCGGCGACATGTAGCCGGGAGTGCCAAGGGAGGAGCCGATGCGCGTGAGCCCGGCGGCGCCGGCGAGCTTGGCGATGCCGAAGTCGAGGATCTTGACGATCTCGTCGGCGGTGATCATCAGGTTGGCGGGCTTGATGTCGCGGTGGACGATACCGTGCCGGTGGGCCTTGACCAGGCCGCGCGCCACCTGCTGGGCAGTCTCTAGCGCCTCGTCGATGGGCAGCGCTCCGCGCTGCAAGCGCTGCTTCAGGGTTTCGCCGTCGTAGCAGGCCATCGCCAGGTACAGCTGGCCCTCGTCGGTCTCGCCGACCTCGTGGATGGTGCAGATGTTGGGATGGTCGAGCGCCGACGCGGCGCGCGCTTCCTGCAGGAAGCGGGTCTTCGAATCCTCGTCGCGGGTGAGCTCCGGCGGCAGGAACTTGAGCGCCACCACCCGCTCGAGGCTGAGGTCCTGCGCCTGGTAGACCACGCCCATGCCGCCGCCGCCCAGCGGGCCCAGGATGCGGTAGTGAGAGATGACGCGCCCGATCATGCCGCTGCCGGGGCGGCGCTCGGCGGCGGCCGAGCTCGGCGCACCGCCGGTGCCGGTTGCCGATCTGTCCTGGGCCGCTCCGGTGCCGGTGCGCGGGACCGGTGCGGCGGCGGCCGCGGCGTGGCCGAGCGGCACGCGCTCCCCGCTCGGCGCCGCCTCGCCGGTGCCCGCCGCCGCCGGCGTGTCCCCGGCGCCCGGGTCGGCGGCAGGCGGCGAGGCCGGGCGCCGCTCCTTGCCGGGAAGCGGCTGCGGCGACTCGATCA
>DATKFK010001103.1:0-4965 GCA_035544375.1 Thermoanaerobaculia bacterium | reverse complement strand
GCTGGGCGGGGTGCGGATCTGGGCTCCTCCCGACGCCGGCGCCGGGGGCGGCGGCGCGGTCCCGTGCGGTTTCTGGCCGCTGGACGAAGGCCACGGCGAGGTCCACGAGGACCGCGAGGGTCTCAACCCCGGAGCCCTGCGCGGCGGCGGCGCGGACGCCTGGGTGCTCCGCGACCTGCGCATCGGCGCGGGGCGCTACTACGTGTGCGGCGTGCTCTGCGCCAACCCCGGTCCGAGTCTCTACACGGAGCAGCCGGATTATCCCGGCGCCCAGCTCCCGCCCGGTCCGGGGCGGTTCCTGGTCTATCTCGACGTCTGGGAGCGGACGGTCACCTGGATCCAGGACCCCACCCTCCGCGAGGTGGCGCTGGGCGGGCCGGACACTGCCGTGCGCTCGCAGACGGTGGCCCAGGTGAAGATCCGCCCCATCGCTCGAGAAGACGACGGCACGGTGCTGCCTGCCGCCCCGCCTGCCGGCCGGCTGCAGGCCCGGCGGCAGCCGGTGGGCAGCCTCGGGAACTTCCTCTACCGCGTCGAGATCCACGACGCGGGCTGGCTGGGCATGCCGGAGCGCCCCGGCGCTCCCACCTGCAAGTGGTCGCGCCGCAACGGTGCCGTGACGTTCCCGATCGCCCCGGTGCGCCCGGAGGCGACGGAGATCTTCCTCCAGCCGGCGAGCGGTTTCGAGCTGGCCCTGAGGGCCGGCGACTGGATCGAGATCCTCGACGACGCGGCCGTCCTGAAGGCCGAGGCGAGACCCCTGGTTCAGATCGAGCAGGTCCACGCCGACGTCTCCCGCCTGTGCCTGGATCGGCCGGTGCCGCGCGGGGTCGGCCAGCTTGCGGCGCTCCATCCCTTCCTCCGGCTCTGGAACCAGGAATCCGGCGAGGAAGACGGCGGCACCCTTCCCATCCAGCCTGGCGCCTGGATCGGTCTCGAGGACGGCGTCGAGGTCTGCTTCGAGGCCGGCGGCCACTTCGCCACCGGCGACTTCTGGTGCCTGCCGGCGCGGACCTTGACCGGCGAGATCGAATGGCCCCAGAGCGACGGCGCCCCCGCCGCCCTGCCGCCGTCGGGCGCCGGCCACTGCGGCTGTCCGCTGGCGGTCTTGGATCTCGGACCGAACGGCGTGCGGGTGGGCGACCGGCGCCGGCTCTTCCCGCCGCTCACCCGGGTGGGTGGCGGAGGCGACGAGATCCCGCCGGGGCTCGCCGTGCTCAGCGAGTCGCCCTCGCCGCCGCGGGGCTGGGCGGCCACCGGCCACTACCTGACCGCGCCCAGCGGGCACCGCGGCTGGACCTCGTGCCAGCTGCCGTTCCCGGAGATCTGCTGGCTCGCCGGCGCCGTGGTGGAGAGGCAGGTCTACCTCTTCACCGAATCCGCGGTCTGGCATTGGGACCCCGCGCGGCCGGAGCGGGCACCCAGCCGCCTCGGCCCGCTGCCCGAGACCCGGCGGGAGTTCGCCGTGGCGGCCCGTCGCGGCCGCATCCACGCCGTCGGCGGGTTCGACCTCGAAACCGGCGAACCCACCGGCGCCCACGACGAGTACGATCCCAAGACCGGCACCTGGTGCTCCCGCGCCCCCTTGCCCGGGCCTCGCGGCGCGCTCGCGTTACTGGAGATGGGAGGACGCCTGCATGCGCTCGGCGGCCGGCACCGCGGCGGCGCCGGCGGCCCGCTCTCGGATCTCCACGACGTCTATCACCCGGAGCGGGACGGCTGGGCGGGGGCGCTCCCTCTGCCGCAACCCCTGGCGAACCCCGGCGCCGCCGCCTGGGGCGGCCGCATTGCCCTCGCCGGCGGCACCGCCGCGGGTCGCCTCTCCGCCGAGGTCCTGCTTTTCGCGGAGGGCTCCGGCTGGCAGCCGGCGCCCGGCCTGCCGGCGGCGGTGACCGGCCCGGCGGCCGCGGCGCTGCAAGGGTCTCTCTGGGTGATGGGCGGGCGCGACGAGCGCGGCTGGACAGCCGGCGCCGCGGCCCTGGATCCCGAGGCCTCCGCCTGGGCGCCCCGCCCCCCGCTGCCGGCGCCGCCCCGCCTGCCGGTGGCCGCCGTGATCCGCCACGAGCTGCACGTGCTCTCGCCGCTGGCGACGAACGGCGGGCCCCGGCTGGCGGTCCAGACCTGGCACGGGCCGGAGGTGTTCTACATCCTGCGCAAGGAGCCCCCGGCCCCGGCTTGATGCAAGGCTGAACGCCGCCGGCCTGGCGGCTCACTGCCGCGGGTGCTTGCGGCGCGCGCGCAGCTCGGCGAACAGCTCGTCCACCGGTGCGATGCCGGGGGCGGGGAAGTTGTCGGGGTTCTCCCAGAACTCGGCCAGGGCGCCGCTGCCCCAGGCCTCGTAGACCGCCACCTTGAGCATGAGCTGCAGCTTGTCGCAGGCCTTGACCAGCCGCGCCTCCAGGGTGGCGCCCTCCTGGTACTCGGCATGGAGACGGCGCGCCCGCTCCGGCAGCGGCGCCAGCACCTCGGCCACCGCCGCGGTCTCGGCGGTCTTCTTGGCGCCGGCCGGGAAGTAGCGGGCGGCGGTGCGCGGCAGGTCTCCGACCCGCAGCTCGGCGAGGTCATGCACCAGCGCCATCTCGACCGCCCGCGACACGTCGAGGCCCGGGACCCGGCCGCCCAGCGCCCAGACCATGAACAGCACGTGCCAGCAGTGCTCGGTGACGCTCTCGGGCGCCGCGACCCCGCGCAGCACGAAGCCGCTGCGCGGGATCCGGTCCAGCACCTGCAGCTCGAGGAGGAGCTCCAGCAGGGTTTCGTTGCTGCGCAAGCCGCTACCGGCCGGACGCGAAGGTATCGAGCCAGCCGCGCGTCCAGTAGTCCGACAGGGTGATGAAGATCATGAACGCCAGCCACAGGAAGCCGGAAACCACGGTGAGCTTGGTGAGCTTCGAGCTGTGGCTCACGTGCATGAAGAAGAGCACGACCGCCGTCCCCTTGAGCACCGCGATGGTCAGGGCCACCACGTCGTTGAGCGGACCGAGGTTGAACTCCGCCACCACCACGGTGACGAAGGTCATGACGATCAGGAAGCCGAACGTCAGGAAGTACGGCTTCCGCGACGGGGCGTGCGCCTGCCGCGCGTGCGGTTGGTGGGTTTCTTGTGCGTCCATCCTCGCCCCTCGTTCAATGCGCCCCGATCAGGTAGAGCAGCGGGAACAGGAAGATCCAGACGATGTCCACGAAGTGCCAGTAGAGGCCGATGCACTCCAGGGGGTTGTGCCACTCGGCGGTGAAGCGCCCGCGCCAGGAGGGCACCAGCAGGTAGCTCAGCAGCCCGACGCCGACGATCATGTGGAGGGCGTGCAGGCCGGTCATGGCGAAGTAGAGCGAGAAGAAGACCTGCGCCTGCTCCGGGTGGCAGGGCTCGCCGGGCGGGCAGTCGTAGTGGAAGTGAGGGCCGGGCACCAGCTGGTGCTTGACGAGGTGCTCCAGGGCCGGGATGCCCGAGGGCACGCCCTTCTCGCTGTACTCGACGGCCTTGATGCCCAGGAAGGTGCACCCCAGCGCCATGGTGATCAGCAGGAACACCACCGTCAGCTTGCGCCGGTCGACCTGCGCCGCCCAGATCGACAGCGCCATCGTCAGGCTGCTGATGATCAGCACCGCCGTGTTGGTGGCGCCCAGCCACACGTTCAGCTCATGGCTCGCCTGCGCGAAGACGCCGTGGAAGCGCTGCCGGTAGACCACGTAGGTGGTGAACAGGCCGCCGAAGAACAGGATCTCCGTGCACAGGAACACCCACATGCCGAACGTCGACGCCTCGCGCTGCTGGTCGAGGTCGTCGAAGTGGTGCTGCAGCGCGACGTGACCGCTATGCAATGTTGGCCTCCTGCCGGGCGGCGATCCGGGCGTCCGGCGCGTACTCGTACGCCTCCTCCTCGACGACCACGGGGTAGTCGAAATTGTAGGTCGGCGGCGGCGAGGTGGTTTCCCACTCGAGCCCCTTCGCGCCCCATGGATTGGCTCCCGCCTGCTTGCCGTAGAACAGCGAGTAGAGGAAGTAGCAGAGCGGCAGGACGTAGCCGACGCCGAGCACCGAGGCGCCGGCCGTCGAAAGCACGTTCCACACCTGGAACTCGGGCGGGTACTCCCAGTAGCGGCGCGGCATGCCGAGGTAACCGAGGATGAACTGCGGGAAGAAGGTCAGGTTGAAGCCGACGAAGATGAGCAGCGCCGACAGCCGCGAGGCGAACACCGGGTAGATCTTGCCGGTCATCTTCGGCCACCAGTAGTGCAGGCCGCCCATGTAGGCCATGATCGTGCCGCCCACCATCACGTAGTGGAAGTGAGCGATGATGAAATAGGTGTCGTGCAGGTGGAGGTCGATGCCGAGGGTGGCGATCATCACTCCGGTCAGCCCGCCGATGGTGAACAGGCCGATGAAGCCCAGGGCATAGAGCATCGGCGTCTCGTACGAGACCGACCCTTCGTAGAGCGTCGCCGTCCAGTTGAAGACCTTGATCGCCGAGGGCACCGCGACCAGCATCGACAGCAACGAGAACACCGTCGCCGCGTAAACCGATTCGCCGGTCACGAACAGGTGGTGGCCCCACACCAGGAAGCCGAGCACCGCGATGCCGACGCTGGCGAAGGCCACGGCGTGGTAGCCGAACACCCGCTTGCGCGCGAAGGCGGCGATCAGCTCGCTGATCACCCCCATGCCGGGCAGCACCATGATGTAGACCGCCGGATGGGAGTAGAACCAGAACAGGTGCTGGAACAGGATCGGGTCGCCGCCCAGGCGCGGATCGAAGAGCCCGAGGTTCAGGGTGCGCTCGACGGCCACCATCATGAGGGTCACCGCGATCACCGGCGTGCCCAGGATCATGATCAGGCTGGTGGCGTAATTGGCCCAGATAAACAGCGGCAGACGGTCCCATGTCAGCCCGGGAGCGCGCATCCGGTGGACGGTGACGATGAAATTCAATCCCGTGAAGATGGAGGAAAAACCGGCGATGAATA